>JBEDKG010000105.1:0-7759 GCA_041172205.1 Actinomycetota bacterium
TGCCTCAACTGCGCCGGCTCTCACAACTCCGTTTGTCGTGAAAGCGGCAGCTGCAACAGCTCCTGCCTACCTAATTGGTAATGCTGTCAAACGCCAGACTTTCGATGCAGCCGAAACGACTGGGATCCTCCCGCTCCTTTCCGATACCAATGTCTTAATCTGGCCACAGTCGGCAATCGACTCCGTGGTTTCTGGAACCACCGTGATTGCGCCGGCCAGCATCGTCAAGGTGAAGGAATCGGGCAACCTGTACCTAATCGATGGTTGGGCTAAAGGCTTGAGGGTTACACCTAAGGTCGCCGCAGCTTTTGGTGTAACCGCGCCAAAGGTGGCCACACGAGCTCAATTGGTTGGTTACAACACCACGGGCATTTTGGACTGGCAGAAAGTTATTTGCGGCGCCAACACCTACCTGGTGGACAGCGGGGCACTGTTGCAGATCGACGCCAATGCGCTGACCCAGTGGCAGGGAACCGGTGCAACCTTGGACGCCAAGACCTGTACCAGATTGGCGCCGACTACCAATCGGGTAGGAACTCTGCTCGCTTTTGGAACCAAGAAGTACAAACTCGCCGATAAAAAGTTGCGCCTGATTCGCACACCGGCTGAGTACACCACGCTTTCGAATGGTCAAACCCCGGCCGCCTTGGTCTCGGGAGATTTGATTGCTGCGTTGCCAAAGGGCAACCCAACGAGTTACCTAGTGCTTGCCAAAGACACCTTGTACGGAGTCGCAGTCAAGTTCAAGACCACCCGAGCAACCTTGCGAAGCCTCAACAATTTGACCACCGACAAGTTAACCGTCGGTCAGGTTCTAGTACTTCCTTAGCGACGAGCCAGTCTCTTTAGGCGTGCGCGCTTCGGGGTGCGTCCCACTGGCTCCAAAAACTCTGCTGGTTCTTGAACCTTCACTGCGAAGAGCACCAGCATGACCCAACCGATCTCAACCAAGATGCGACTTTCGGTTAGATTTTGGGTCACGATTCCCACAAACACCAAAATCGGCCAGAGATAAAGAGGGCTGGTGTGCCGAACGGCGAGACGCCAGAGGCGCACAAAAGTCATGCCGATGAGAAGTATGAAAAGACCAAGACCAACGATGCCGAGCTGCATCCAAACGTCCAAGAAAGCGTTGTGCGCTTGGTAGTAGGGAACGTGGTTGATGACCACAAGGCCTTGATATGGCTCAACCCATGGAACCCAGTATGAGGACCAGCCCCAACCCTGGAGCGGTCGCTGGTCGATCAGGTTCAGAACGATTTTCCAAATCTTGGTGCGACCGGTCATGTCCGGGGACTTTCCAATTAGGGTGAAGATTGCGGCCCGATAGGTGAGCACCAGCAGTGCAACCGTTCCGATGGCACCCCAGGCAACACGGTAGTAACGATGTCTGATGTCGCGGTCTTTACCTTCGACGGCAATCGATACTACGGCTGCCGCAACCACCGATGCGAGAGCGAATCCTATGCTTGCCGAACGCGACAAAATTAGCATCGGGATGGCGGCCAGAAAGCTGAGTGAACTCACTAGTCGAGTGGTGGTATTCGCGGCGACCTCGATGGAAAAGACCACCAGGGCAATCATTGCCATGTAAGCCAGCATGTTCGAGTTTCCAACGATGCCTTGGATGCGATCGTTGGTGAACAGGTTTCCCTGAGTCCAGTAGAAGGCAACGGCAGGCGGGTGGTCGCCGTCGTAGTTTGGAAAGAACGGTTCAATCGGTCCGCGGACCACAAGCGATGCAAAGAGTTCGAAGAGTACCGATGAGAACAAGATACCGCGAAGAGTTCCAGCAAAGAGTCTCAGGATTTCCCGCCAGTTAAACGCTGCGGCCAGGAAGATGGCAAACGACGAAGTTGCCAGCTGAACCAGTGCCGCGCCAAAACTGACGACCTGGTAATTTGACCAAATCGAACCGACCAGCATCAATGCCAAGATCGCGGTGAGTGGCCAAGGGATGCGCTTGAAAGTTGCCTTCCAATCTGCGCGGAACAGCTGGATTAAAACGGCAACAAACAACACTCCGAGAGCGATTCCCCAACCGAGCCAACCGATTGCGTAGCGAATTGCATCTCCACCCATCAAAATCGCCAACGCGGCATAGGCGGTTATGAAACGGGTTCGGTAACCGTCTGATGAGCGGTCGACGATGATTCGCACTGAGGTTGTGATTGGCTCCATTTAGGCGTTATGCGCTTTCCACACCGAGGCGATGATGTCTCGAAGGTTGTGCTTAGCTCGCCAGTTCAAGACCTTTTCAATCCTTGACACGTCCGCACACAAAAATGCCGGGTCGCCAGGACGGCGTGGTTCGATCGCCGGCGTAATCTCTTTGCCGGTCACTGTGGCCACGGTGTTGATGACATCCAAGACACTCGAACCCTCGCCGGTACCCACGTTAAAGACATCAAATTCTCGTTCGTTTCGATCGAGGTAGTCCAAGGCGCTCAGGTGAGCTTCGGCTAGGTCTAGAACATGAACGTAGTCACGTACGCAGGTGCCGTCGTTGGTTGGCCAGTCATTTCCGAAAACCTTTGGCGCTTGTCCATCTTCAAGCGATTTGAAAATGATCGGAACCAGGTTTGCGATCTGGGTATCCACTAGGTCGTCCCAGCCGGTGCCGGCGACATTGAAATATCGAAGTGAAACTTCGCGAAGACCCCATTCGCGAGAGGCTGCCTGAGCCAAGTGCTCGCCGTCGAGTTTGGTTTGACCGTAAGGGTTGATCGGCTGGCAATCGAAATCTTCACCGACCTGATCTACATCTGGGATCCCGTAAGTTGCTGCGGAAGATGAGAAGACCAACTTGTTCACCGAGGCTTCTTCCATGGCTGACAAAAGATTCTTCAAGCCGCCAACGTTCTGCGCTTCGTACCAATCTGGTCGCTCAACCGATTCGCCCACTTTCTTACGAGCGGCTAGGTGAACTACTGATGTGACGGCGAAGGTCTTAAATGTGTCGGTTAGAACTGCCTTTGCCCCACTGCTGGCAAGGTCTAGCTGAACCAGGGGAGTGTCGCCAATTCTGGCGATAATTCCTTCACTCAAGTCGTCGACTACCACTACTGTTTCGCCACGGTTCCTCAGCAAACGAACGACGTGAGAGCCGATGTATCCGGCCCCGCCAGTCACTAGTACAGTCATAGGGTTCAGCCTACCAAAGGGGTCAAATGAGGCTTCAAGCGAAGGTTTAAAGTTCGATTTCGCAATTTGGGAATTAGGTAATAACATGGCTGTAATTACAACGGCGTTAGTTCGCCAAAAGATTGGGTAAAGATGCGAGACGAAAACGGAATTCCAGCAAACTGGTTTGTTGATCCTCAGTTCCTTGGTGTCGCGGGGGCATACTCCGACGGTGACGACAATCCTCTATCGTGGCAGGCCGAGGCAGTATGTGCCGAGACCGACCCGGAGCTTTTCTTCCCTGAAAAGGGTGGCTCAACCCGCGAAGCCAAGCGCATTTGCGCAGGCTGCGACGTAAAGACTCAGTGCCTTGAATATGCACTCGCCAACGACGAGCGTTTCGGAATCTGGGGTGGGCTTTCGGAGCGCGAGCGCCGCAAGCTAAAGAAGCGCGCCTAACAACTCAGACGAGTTAGGCCGTGTCTCTGCAAGTAACAGCACTGCTCGTTGTTCACAACGAGCCCGCTAGCGCTTTGCGGGCACTGGCCGCGATTCAAGCCCAAACTCTAAAACCAACCCGAATTGTCATCATCGACAGTTCTGAGGCGCCAGCTTCTCTACCTATTGCTAGTCAGTCGGTCTCCCCGAAGACCAAGCTTGGCAAAATCATTGAAACCGGCTTGGCGGGTATTGCAGCAACATCAGATCACTGGCTCTGGTTGGTTCATGATGACAGCAAACCAGCGCCGACCGCGCTTTCTGAGCTTTTAGCCGCAACCGAAAATTCCCAAAACATCGCTCAGGTCGGCGCTCTCCAACTCTCGACAACTAGGGCACGGGAGATTTCTCAACTTGGCCTCACCCTGTCTGGCTTTGGTGAAATCATCAATCCGGTTCGAGGGCAACGCGATCAGTCACAGCACGACCAGGTAAAAGATGTTTTTGCGGTAGGCACATCGTCGATGCTGGTGAGAACCGATGCCTATGAACAAGTTGGCGGCTTGGACGACAGCTCCGCAGGCTTGGCTGCGGACATCGACCTTTCGATGCGACTTCGCCGTCACGGTTTTAGAGTCGTGGTGGCTCCTCGTGCCAAGGTTGAACACCAGGGTCTAACCCTTGCCGGAAAGCGCGGCCGGAACTGGCTTGGCGGCGACACCAAAACCTCACTTCGCAAAGCCACAATTCAACTCCGTTTGGTCCATGACCCGCTCCCGCTGGCTCTCTTGTATTGGCTGGCCTTGCCACTACTCACTCTCTATCGAATGTTCTGGCGATTGGCCCAGAAACGTCCAAGTTTCCTTTGGTCGGAAATCAGGTCAGGGCTCTGGGGCTTTCTAACCGTATTTAAGAGATTCGCATCTCGCGCAAATGCTGGGAAGTTGCCAACGAAGTCACTAAATTCGCTGAGGGCTACACGTGCCGAGGTGTCACAACACAAGCGTCAGTCAATCGATGCCGAAGAATCTGCGCAGTCACTTATCGCATTCGAACGCGGCGACCATGAGCAGGAAGCCGTTGAGCAATCCCGCAACTTTGCACAGAGTTCCGGTTGGCTGTTCATGTTGTTACTGCTTGTTGCCAGTTGGCGTCAACTCCCATTCCAAGAGGCGGTAACCGGGGGGAGCGCAATTCCACTCTCGAACGACTGGTTCGCCATTTTTGCCAGGGCTGGAGCTAGCTGGCAACCAATTGGCCAAGGCTTCGTGGCTCCATCAGATCCATTCAACTGGGTGTTGCTGGCGCTCAGTTCGCTAACCTTCTGGTCGCCAAATCTGTCTCTGGTGATTCTGCTTTGGGTCGCCCGAGCCTTGGCGTTTGCCAGCGCTTGGAAAATGCTCTCGCTCTTGACCGCCAAGTCTTGGCAGAAAAATCTCGGCGCACTTTGCTTCGCACTACTGCCGGTGTTCACGCAGGCAATCGGTGTTGGTGACTTTGCCACCGTCGTCGCAAGTGTTCTCACACCGTGGCTAGTTTTCGCAGTGGCCAGAGCCGCCGGACTAGGTCGCAGCGGTTCTGCGCGTTCCGACTCCAGGACCTGGTCATGGGTTGGATTGGCTGGCGTTTTGCTGGCGGCGGTTGGGGCTGCAGCTCCTGCGCTCATAGTTTTGACTCTGCTTGGTTTGGGGCTGGTCGCGTTCACCAAGATCCGACGCTTCGGCTACCTATTTTGGATTCCTCTGCCGCTCGCAGCTATTTACCTACCGCTGGTTCTGTTTCAAATTGGAGACCCGCTAGCGCTATTGGCACACCCCTCACCACCTAGCGCCATGGGAGCTGTGCTTCCCAGCTGGTCAAACTGGGCCATTTGGCTGATTCTGGCGCTTGCCGTTGCTGCATTACTTACCAAGCGTTGGGTCGTGAGTCTCGGTATTGCCGGCTTCGCATTGATTGCTTCTGTTTTTGCACTGTTTGTTCAGTCGCTCGAATTTCCAGAGGGCGTCACAGGTTCTACTGAAGCACTCGAAGCTGCGGTAATGTTAGCGGTTCTGTCACTTGCCATACACTTCGGTGCGGGGCTCAAATCAAGACTCTCGTTGGTTGCCACGGCTACGGCACTATTGCTTGCGTTGGCTCCACTGGCCTATCTTGCTGTGACGCAGCCAAATCAGACGAAGTCAAGCGATGGTTCGGTAGTGCCACTACTCCTTCAAAAACAAGCTGAACAAGGCACTGACCTCCAGTTGCTGAGGATTGAACTCAAGGATTCCACCTACCGAGTGCAGTGGCAACCTATCGGTGGCTTGCATTTGGAAGATCGCAACCTCGCCTACAGTTTTTCGGCGGTTAGCACCACCAAAGATGCCTCATACCAGTCGCTCGCTGAAGTAGTTGGAAATCTGGTTTCAGCTAACGGTTTGGCTGACTCTCGGGTACTTCGCGAAAACCTGATTGGCTATATTTTGGTTCCTTCGGAGACCGAAAATGCTGCGCTCGTGGCTTCGCTAGAGTCGTCGTCTTTGTTGGAAGGCGCAGGGCTAACTCCCTTTGGAGAACTGTGGAGAGTCATCGGACCAAGCGCTAGTGATGTTCCACAAACGCCGCACAGCCCATGGTCGATCACCAAGGTTGTTCAACTAAGCACTCTGCTCGGTTTTGCCCTGCTCGCTATTCCTTCACGGGGTCGCACCAGACGGCCATCAGATTCGGTTATTTTCATCGATCAGAGCGAGAGTGAACTAGATGTTTAGACGAGTGCTCTCGATGCTGCTGGTAGTCGGCCTGGCTCTAGCAATTGGGCTTTGGCTCAAGTTGCCTGAGATTCAGGTTGGTGTTTCGCCAGCCGCGCAGAGCATTAAGGTTCAGCCCAAGGAGCCAACTTTGGTGTGCCCTGGTCCAGTATTTGTGAACGGCGGCCAAAGTGGTGTGACTTTGGGTTCGTTTACTCAAAGCGGTACCGTGACAATTTCCGGACACGACGACACATCGACAATCAACCTAACGGCGACAGGGGAGAAACTGTTGACCGGTCATGCGGTTGGGTCAAAAGGTTTCAACGCCGTGCAGGGGCAGTTTGCCAATGGGCAACAGGCGTTTGGCTTGGCGGCGGCCAACTGCGTCCCCGGTGCCAACCAGGCTTGGCTGGTAGCGGGCGATAACAGCATTGGTCGAGAGGCCCTACTGGTCCTAGCAAACGCGTCGTCGGTTGATGCCACCGTTAGCTTGCAGCTTTACGGCACCAGCGGTCCGATTCAAGGAGCCGGCCTCAGTGGAATTTCTGCGCCTGCTGGAAAAGTTACCGTTTTGCCACTGTCATCCTTCGCACCAAAGGCAGAGACATTCGCAATTCAGGTAACTAGCCGAGGAGCCGAGCTTGGTATCTGGCTGCAGCAAAAAACCGTCCGTGGTTTAACTCCTGGCGGGCTCGACCTGGTTGGGGTCTCGGCGGAGCCAGCGGAGACCGTCTTGATCCCTGGAGTCTTTTTGCGCAACAGCGCTGCTTTGTCGAACCTAGCGAGTGCGAATAAAGACTTTGCCGACACGAAACCAATCCTGAGAGTCACAGCTCCAGGTGATGTCGATGCCAACTTCACCGCACAGATTCAAGGCGCCGACGGCGCGAGTTTCGGAAACGTTTTGCAGGGTACCGTTCCAGCCGGAAGCACTCGCGATTTTGCACTTGAAGACCTGACTGACGGAAATTACTCGGTTCAAATTAGTTCTGATCAGCCGGTTCTCGGTGCGGTTCGCTACAGCCGTTTGAGCGGAAGCCTTCCAGATTTTGCTTGGGCTCAGGCGGTCGCTCCCACGAAACTTGATGCCGGCTTCACTGCACTCGCTGGCGCCACAACTAAGCTCTCGATCGTCAATGGCGGTAAGGAAAAGGCTTCCTATACGGTTCAGGGCGTGAACTATTCGATTGCTGCCAATTCGAACGTCGTGGTGACTGTAACGGCCGGAACTCGTTATTCCATTCGCTCAAGTCAGCCCCTAGCCGTCAGTCAGGTAATCGACATCAAGGGCGGAGTCGGTGTAGTACCAATCCTTGATTACCAAAACGTGGGCGGAACTCTCAAGGTTTTGGTTCGCTAGGGCTTAAAACGATCTGGAATTAGATCACCGGGGTCTTTGCCAAGTAACTCGGCAACTGCTTGAAAGACATATTGCTCGATGTGAAAGCGTTCGTCCATGCGGT
>JBEDKG010000106.1:0-5622 GCA_041172205.1 Actinomycetota bacterium
GATGAAGATCGTTCCACTGGTTGGTAGAGAGGTACCGGCAGCGGCCTGACTCTTTGCGAACGCAGTTGGGAAGTCAACATCCATACCCATGACTTCGCCGGTGGAGCGCATTTCTGGACCAAGTAGCGAGTCGACAAAACGACCGTCCTTGGTTGCAAAGCGCTTGAACGGAAGGACAGCCTCTTTCACGGCAATTGCCGAACCAGCAGGGATGTGAGTGCCATCAGCAGGTGGCAAATGCCCTTCTGAGATTAGTTCGCGAATTGTGCGACCAACCATGACCAAGGAAGCTGCCTTCGCGAGAGTAATACCCAGCGCCTTAGACACAAATGGAACGGTGCGAGAGGCTCGAGGGTTAGCTTCTAAGACATAAAGGACGTCATTGGCGATGGCAAACTGCACATTGATTAGGCCGCAAACTCCAATCCCCTTAGCTATCTCCTCGGTAGCCTTTCTTACTCGCTCAATCTGCCCCGCAGAGAGAGTGATTGGAGGCAAGGTGCAGGAAGAGTCTCCGGAGTGAATTCCCGCTTCTTCGATGTGCTCCATGACGCCACCGACATAAAGTTCGTGACCGTCGTAGAGAGCATCGATATCAATTTCGATAGCTGAATCCAGGAAACGGTCAACCAAGAGTGGGTAACCAGGGCCGATAAGACCGTACTCAGCGATTCGGTCGAAGTAATCAACCAGCGAGTGCTGGTCGTAGACGATTTCCATTCCGCGACCGCCAAGGACGAATGAAGGACGCACCAAAACTGGATATCCGATTCGTCCAGCAATTTCCGTAGCCTCGGCTAGGTTGATCGCGATTCCGTTTGCAGGGGCAAGTAGTCCAGCGTTGTCTAGGATTTCGCTGAACAAACCGCGTTCTTCGGCTAGGTCAATTGCCTCAGGGCTGGTTCCAAGAATCGGAATTCCCGCCTCTTTGAGTCCCTTGGCAAGACCAAGCGCAGTCTGACCACCAAGTTGGACCACAACGCCAACTAACTCGCCACTCTGACTCTCGGCGTGAATTACCTCGAGTACATCTTCAAGAGTTAGCGGCTCAAAGTAGAGGCGGTCCGAGGTGTCATAGTCGGTCGAAACCGTCTCAGGGTTGCAGTTGATCATGATGGTCTCGAAACCTGCATCAGAAAGCGCGAAGGACGCGTGAACGCAGGAGTAGTCAAACTCCACACCCTGGCCGATGCGGTTTGGACCCGAACCGAGAATAACCACCTTGCGTCGGTCCGAAGGAATGACTTCGGTTTCCTGTTCGTAGGTTGAGTAGTGGTACGGAGTAAGAGCTGGGAACTCTCCAGCACAGGTGTCCACAGTCTTGAAAACAGGGCGCAGGCCGAGTGCGTGGCGAATCGCCCGTACCTCTGCCTCTTTCAGCGATCGAAGCGAAGCTAGTTGGGCATCGCTAAAGCCATGCTCTTTACCCAGCTTGATGACGTCTTCGTTTAGTTCTGGTGCAGAAGCAATAGCCTCGGCAACTTCATTGATCAAAACGATTTGGTCGATGAACCAAGGGTCAATCTTGGTTGCTTCAAATACCTGTTCCGGAGTTGCGCCCAGGCGAAGTGCCTGCTGAACCGTAACAATGCGACCATCGGTTGGAACCTTCGAGATTTCTAGAAGCTCTGCAGCCGACTTGGTCTGTTCTCCCCAGTGGAAGGACGAACCCTTCTTCTCAAGCGAACGCAGTGCCTTTTGAAGCGCCTGACTGTAGTTACGACCGATGGCCATAGCCTCACCGACCGACTTCATGGTGGTGGTTAGTGTGGCATCGGCTGCTGGGAACTTTTCAAAGGCAAAGCGAGGCACCTTCACAACGACGTAGTCGAGAGTTGGTTCGAAGCTGGCAGGAGTAACCCGAGTGATGTCGTTAGGAATTTCATCAAGGGTGTAGCCAATTGCCAGTTTGGCGGCAATCTTGGCAATCGGGAAGCCGGTGGCCTTCGAGGCAAGAGCTGAAGAACGACTCACGCGAGGATTCATCTCAATAACGATGACGCGACCATTGCTCGGGTCTACCGCGAACTGGATGTTGCAGCCACCGGTGTCTACACCGACGTCGCGGATGATTCGGATACCGATGTCGCGAAGGTTTTGATACTCGCGGTCGGTCAAAGTTAGCGCTGGGGCAACGGTGATTGAATCACCGGTGTGAACACCAACCGGGTCAACGTTTTCGATCGAACAAACCACGACGGTGTTATCGGCGGTGTCGCGCATGAGCTCGAGTTCATACTCTTTCCATCCGAGGATTGACTCTTCTAGAAGAACCTCAGTGGTTGGGCTGGCCTGTAGACCAGCTCCGGCGATACGTCGCAAGTCCTCCTCGTTGTAGGCGAAACCCGAACCTAGCCCACCCATTGTGAACGAAGGACGAACTACCATTGGGTAGCCGAGAACGTCCACAGCTGCAATTACCTCGTCCATGGTGTGAGCGATTACCGAACGGGCAACATCGGCTCCAGCGTCCAGAACCAACTGCTTGAAAATCTGTCGGTCTTCACCCTTCTTGATGGCATCGACCTTGGCGCCGATTAGCTCAACGTTGTACTTGTCCAGAATTCCCATTTCGTGAAGCGACATTGCCGCGTTCAAAGCGGTCTGGCCACCCAGGGTCGGCAGAATTGCGTCTGGCTTCTCCTTGATGATGATGCTCTCGATAATTTCAGGGGTGATCGGTTCGACATAGGTGGCATCGGCAAAGTCAGGGTCGGTCATGATTGTCGCAGGGTTGGAGTTGACCAAGATGACTCGGATGCCTTCTTCACGCAGCACTCGGCAGGCCTGGGTGCCCGAGTAGTCGAACTCACAGGCTTGACCGATAACGATTGGTCCTGACCCGATTACTAGAACAGATTTGATGTCGGGGCGCTTAGGCATTGGTGGCCTTTCGGTTGTTGGTGATGAGTTCAATTAGTCGGTCGAACAGATAGTTCGAGTCGTGTGGACCGGCGGCCGCTTCTGGGTGGTACTGAACCGAGTAGGCCGGAATGTCTACACATTCGAGACCTTCTACTACGTCGTCGTTTAGGGAAACGTGGCTTACCTTCACACGGCCGAAACCGGCAGGAGAATCAACTTCTGGTCCGCCCTCAACCTTCACTGCAAATCCGTGATTGTGCGCCGTCACTTCAACTTTTCCGGTTCGGCGATCCAGTACCGGCTGGTTGATTCCGCGGTGACCAAATGCAAGCTTGTAGGTCTCGAAACCAAGAGCTCGTCCTAGTAGCTGGTTTCCAAAACAGATGCCGAAAAACGGAGTCTCAGTTTTTAGAATCTCTTGTAGCGTTTCAACCTGCGAAGCTGCTGTTTCTGGGTCGCCAGGACCATTCGAATAGAACACGGCGTCTGGGTTGGTTTCAAGAAGTGTGGCTGCATTTGAAGTCGCTGGGTAGACATGCACTTCTAGACCTCGAGCGGTCATGTTCTCAATCGTTGAAGCTTTGATTCCAAGATCAAGAATGGCAACCTTGCCGAACTCTTCACCCTCTGGTGCAACAACATACTTGGATGGCGTAGAAACGACATCACTCAGTGAAAGTCCTTGCATCTTTTTAGCCGATTGAACCTGAGCAACGAGTTGATCGATTTCGACGTCAGCACTTGCACCTGAGAACACTCCACCACGCATCACACCGCGGTCTCTAAGGTGACGTGTGATTGCACGAGTGTCTAGGCCACGGATGCCAACTACGCCGTACTTGACCAACTCATTGTCTAGTGAGTCTTCGCTGCGGAAGTTGGACACGATACGAGAAGCATCACGAACTACGTAACCAGCCACCCAAACCTTCGACGATTTCTCGTCGCGGGCATTCACACCGGTGTTACCGATGTGTGGTGCGGTTTGCACCACGATTTGACCTGCGTAACTTGGGTCGGTCAGGGTTTCCTGGTATCCGGTCATACCCGTACAAAAGACGACCTCGCCAAGGGTTGTGCCCTCTGCTCCGTAACTGTGCCCGGTGAAGACTTTTCCGTCTTCGAGCACCAAAACTGCTTTACTCATGCTTATGCCTTTCCTGCCAGAACGCCATCGCGAACCGTGAATTTGCCTCTGAAAATCGTGTGGGTAACTTGACCGGGTAAGGTCATTCCCCTAAACGGTTGATTGTTGCTTTTGCTAGCTCCGCCATCGATTACGGTGGTGATGGCCTTGGGGTCGATCAAGGTTAGGTTTGCAACCGAACCAGCCGCAATTGCCTGACCTTGGGTAGCTAAGCCGCTAATTTGCGCCGGAACAACTGAAAGAACCTGTGCAAGACGTTCCCAGTTCGATTTGCCACTCTCGATTAGCACCAGTTGAGCAATCGAAGCAGCAGTCTCCAGACCCAGCATCCCAAAGGCAGCGCTGCTCCACTCACACTGTTTCGCTTCATCTGGGTGCGGGGCGTGGTCAGTACCAATGACATCGATGGTTCCGTCAATTAGAGCTTCACGTAATGCTTCAACATCACTCTGAGTTCTGAGCGGCGGGTTTACCTTGTAGACAGGGTCGTAGGTGCGAGCGAGTTCGTCGGTTAGAAGCAGGTGATGTGGAGTGACCTCGGCAGTGACTTGTACTCCCCTAGCCTTTCCAAGTCGAATTTGTTCAATCGAACCCTTAGTGGAAACGTGACAAATGTGAAGCCTTGAACCCGTGACTTCAGCGAGCATGATGTCTCTGGCAATGATGGACTCCTCGGCGACCCCTGGCCAACCGGCTAGACCTAGTTCGGCAGAAACAGCACCCTCATTCATTTGAGCGTTCTGCGTCAACTTTGGTTCCTGAGCGTGCTGGGCAATCACGCCGTCGAAAGTCTTTACGTAAGCCAAGGCACGGCGCATGACCAGCGCATCGCTAACGCACTTTCCATCGTCGCTGAAAATCGTGACATTCGCCTTCGACGAATGCATGCTACCCATTTCGGAAAGCCGTTCGCCTTCTAGCCCAACCGTTACGGCACCAATCGGCTGAACCTCAACCAGACCAGCCTCTTCCCCTAGGCGCTGGACCTGTTCAACAACGCCCGCGTTGTCTGCAACCGGCATGGTGTTCGCCATTGGGTGCACTGCCGTGTAGCCGCCCTTGGCCGCTGCTTGTGAACCGGTCAAAACGGTTTCGCTCTGTTCGAAACCTGGCTGGCGTAGGTGTGTGTGAAGATCAACAAAGCCAGGAAGGAGCACCAAGCCGCTGCAGTCAATGATCTCGCCGTGCTCATCATGACCGACAGCGGTGATGTGCTCACCGTCAATTGAAACGTTGGCGGTCTTCCCGTTGGCTAAAGTTACGTTCTTCAGTGTGACGCTCATTTACGCGTTCCTCTCATTACCAACAAGGTGATACAAAACTGCCATTCGTGCACTGACACCGTTTCTAACCTGATCTAGGACGGTTGAATTTGGACTGTCGGCACAGTAGCTGTCGATTTCTAATCCTCGGTTCATAGGCCCTGGGTGCATTACTAGTGTTTCCGGCTTCATTCGCTCGAGACGTTCTCGGTTCAAACCCCAGAGTCTCGCGTATTCTGCTTCGCTAGGGAAGAAAGACGCGTGCATACGTTCACTCTGAACGCGAAGCATCATCACGGCGTCGAGGTGAAGTTCTTCGATTGCGTGGTCGAAGTTATGGAATGCGCT
>JBEDKG010000107.1:0-2529 GCA_041172205.1 Actinomycetota bacterium
TGGCTGCCATGCTGGCCAGTTCCTCAATCTCAACCGAGCGGTCAGACTTTGATGCGGTGATGATCACGTGCTCGAAGCTGCCGGCAAGTGTCTCCAGCATTTCGTCGACGTTCTTGCCGTTCAGGATTCCAACCACTCCAACCGCGCGCGGAGAACTGAAACTCTGCTTCAAAGCCTTGGCAAGCGAGGTAACGCCGTGCGGGTTGTGTGCGCCGTCAACAATGGTCAGCGGCTCGCGACTTACCACCTGAAGACGTCCTGGTGAAGCAATGTCTGCGAATGAAACACGAACGATGTCGTCCAGGATTCGACGCTCACCATTTCCGAGGAACGCTTCCACTGCGGCAACCGCTAGAGCGGCGTTCTCAGCCTGGTGGTCGCCGTAAAGCGGCATGAAAAGGTCGGTGTACTCCCCTGCCAAAGTCTTCAACGCAAAGCGCTGACCTTTGAGTTCGGGAATTACGTTGAAGGCTTCGAAATCGGTTCCGTAAGAAACGAGTCGCTCGGCAATCGCCTTTGTTTTGGTCTGTAGCTGAACCATTGCTTCAGGAGTTTGCTTGGCCGAAACCACCACAGCACCAGGTTTGATGATGCCGGACTTGGTTTTGGCAATCTCAGAAATGGTGTGACCCAGGCGGTCGGCGTGGTCAATGGCGATTGGTGTGAATACTGCAACATCACCGTCGGCGACGTTTGTGGAATCCCACTCGCCACCCATTCCAACTTCAAGAACCAAAACATCGACGGGTGCATCGGCGAAAATCGAGAAAGCCAAAAGTGTGAGCGCCTCGAAATATGTGAGTGCCTGCTCCCCTTCGGCGTCTAGCTCGGCATCGACCAATTTCAGAATCGGTTCAATGTCGTTCCAGATTTCAACCAAAACTTCATCGGCAACGAGGTCGCCGTCGATGGCAATTCGCTCGTTGAGTTTGGTCAGGTGAGGGCTGGTGAAACGTCCAACGCGAAGTGAGTGTTCGCGAAGTAGGCGATCAATCATTCTCGTGGTCGACGTCTTACCGTTGGTGCCGGTTACGTGAATGATTCGGTAAAGCTTTTGTGGGTCCCCTAGCAATGCGGCGGCGCGAGCGGTTGGCTCAAGGCGTGGGCGAAGCTCGTGTTCTGGCATGCGAGCCAGAAGCGCCTGCTCAACGTCTTTTACGGTTTTGATCAAAGCTTGGCCACCGAAATCTGAACGTCGCCGGCAGCCTGAGAGGTTACCAATTCGAGAGTCAGGGTTTCCGACTTGATTAGCTCCTCGTGGGCTGCAATTGCAGCAAGGGTTGCCTCATCGCCAGCAATGGTCAACTTGATTCGGTCAGAAACATCAAGACCGGAGTCCTTACGAGTCTGCTGAATCGCGCGAATTAGGTCTCTTGCAGCACCTTCAACTTCTAGCTCTGGAGTTACGTCACCGTCGAGGATCACGAAACCGCCAGATGGCAAGATGCCGATTAGGTTCTTGCTGTCGCCAGACGATAGGTCGGCAACCAGAGCCAATTCGTATTCTTCTTCAAGAAGTTCAACACCATCGACGACAACCTTGCCATCCACAAGTGACCAGGCACCCGACTTAGCGCCACGAATTACGTGCTGAACTCCAGCACCCAATCGAGGACCGGCAACGCGCGAGTTCACGGTCAATTGCTTCACCACACCGAAACGCTCTCCAGACGTTTCATCTAGCTCAACGAGTTCAATCGCCTTCACGTTTAGTTCATCTGCCAGAAGCGAGGTGAACTGCTCGAGGTCGGCTGAGTCGCTGGTGACCACGGTGAGTTTGGCTAGCGGCAAACGGTTGCGAAGCGAAGCCGCCTTGCGAAGTGCGTTCGATACCGACGAAGCAGAACGAATCTGGTCCATGGCAGAAACCAACTTGTCGTCGGCTGGGAAGCTCTTGGCGTTTGGCCAGTCGGTTAGGTGCACGGAACGACCGTTGGTGAGACCCTTCCAAACTTCTTCGGTAACCATCGGAAGCAGTGGAGCTGCAACGCGACAAAGGGTTTCCAAAACGGTGTAAAGAGTGTCGAAACCTTCTGGCGAACCTTCCCAGAAACGGTCACGCGAACGGCGAACGTACCAGTTGGTTAGAACGTCGGCGAAGTCGCGAAGCAAGTTGGTGGCAACGTATGAGTCGTACTTGTCCATCGCCTTTTCAACGTTCACGATTAGGTCGTGGGTCTTAGCCAATAGGTAACGATCTAGAACGTCTTTCGACTCGGTCGAGAACTTAGCTTCGTAGCCAGCTGCATTCGCGTAGAGGCTAAAGAAGTAATACGAGTTCCAGAGCGGAAGCAAAAGCTGACGAACACCCTCGCGAATACCCTGCTCGGTGACGATCAGGTTTCCACCGCGAAGGATTGGGCTAGAGAGCAGGAACCAACGCATTGCATCGGCGCCGTCGCGGTCGAAAACCTCGTTCACATCTGGGTAGTTGCGAAGCGACTTCGACATCTTCTGCCCGTCGTTGCCGAGGATGATTCCGTGGCTGATTGCGGTCTTGAACGCTGGGCGGTCAAACAGTGCGGTGGC
>JBEDKG010000108.1:0-7782 GCA_041172205.1 Actinomycetota bacterium
GCGGCTTCAAGCTTGGCGGTTGGGTATCCGTCTGCGAAGAGCGCAGCAAGGCGCACTAATGCCTTGGTCTGCGGGTTGTTCACTTACTCAGTTTAGGAGTGAAAGCGCTGCTGGGCTGCGGTTAGTCCGTCTTTGATGATTGCTTCGACGGCGTCGGCGGCAATTTCGAGTGTGGTTGGTAGTTCTTTCTTCTCAGTTGACGAGAAGTTTTTGAGAACGAAGTCGGCGGTGTCCATTGAGCCTGGCGGGCGTCCGATGCCCACTCGAACGCGAATGTATTCGTTGGTGCCGAGAGCGGAGATGATGTCGCGGAGTCCGTTGTGACCGGCGTGACCGCCACCGAATTTGATGCGAACGTCCTCGGCCGGAATGTCCAGCTCGTCGTGGATCACGATTACGTGATCGGGATCGATTCCATAGAACTTGGCGAGGTTGGTGACCGGTCCGCCAGAAGTGTTCATGTAGCTGAGAGGTTTGGCCAGGATTAGTTTGTCGAGGCCAATGCCAAGACGGGTTTCGGCAACCATAGCATTCGCCTTGTGCTTGTTGAACTTGGCACCCAGGCGGCCGGCCAGAACGTCGATGACCATCTGGCCAACGTTATGCCTGTTAAATGCGTAGTCGGGCCCAGGGTTACCGAGCCCGACTACAAGAAACATTTTTACTCTGCGGCTGCAGCAGGTGCTGCTTCGCCTGCGTGGCCTGCAGCGGTCTCAACAACCGAAGCGATTAGCTCGTCGGCTGGTAGGTCCATTGCAACACCGGCAGGAAGCTTGACGTCCTTAGCTAGAACGTGGAAGCCTGCAGGCTCCTTGTTGAAGCTGACCTCAACGTACTCAGGAATGTTCGAAGCCTCACAGATTAGCTTCACGGTCTTGTGCTCAAGGTCAACGGTTGCGCCCGAGATTGGCTCGCCAACAACGTGAACTGGAACCTCAACGTGAATCTTCTCGCCCTTAACAACGGTTACTAGGTCGATGTGCTCGATTACCTGGGTAACAACGTCCTTGGTAGCGCTCTTTACTAGAACGGTCTCGTCCTTGCCGTCGATGGTTAGGTCGATTAGAGCGTTCTTGTGACGTAGCACTAGAGCAACTTCGTGAGCTGGAAGGGTGATGTGACGTGGCTCTGATCCGTGACCGTAGATTACGGCTGGGGTGCGGCCTGCTGCACGAGACTTACGTGCTGCGCCTTTTCCAAAGCTGGTGCGGTTTTCTGCAATAAGTTTTGCAACTGCATTCGACATGAATGTTTCCTTTTGAATTGGGGCCCTAGGGACCATGGTATTTGTCAACTCGGGTTCGAGGATCTGACCTGCTGGTCCGGCCCCGTCGATTACGAATTCTTTCGAATTCCTCGCCGTTGTCTTATGCCAGTTTACAGGGAGTTTCGGCGCTGCCACAACCCGCGAACTGCGGCGGCTAGCCCGAGGATTCCAACGCTGATGGCGAATGTTTCCCATCCGAACGAAATGGCCAGGGTGAGACAGAGCAGAATTCCGACCACGTTGAGCCACCTTGGCATCACACGTTCTGCTTTTGGTTGGGCGATGGCGGAGAGATGACCCACAGCGTAGTAAAAGAGCACGCTAAAGGATGAGAAACCTATTACCCAGACGATCTTGCCGGCGCTGGTTAGTGCAATCGCACCCGCGGCGATGATCACTTCAGCTAACCAAGGCGAACCGAAACGATTTCTCATTTTGAATGACTTCGGAAGTTCTCGATCTTCGGCCATGCTGGCGGCGGTTCTTGAGACTCCGGCTAGCAACGCGAGCATGCTGCCAAGACCGGCCATCGCGGCAACGATGGGTGCAACCCAGCCCACGCCAAGAACTTGATTGGAGAGGAAACTAACTGGCGCTGCCACGGAGTTGAGCTGTGTACCCACGTCGTCCAGGAGCACGTAGGCCAAGACCAAATAAAGAACTAGGACGACCGCCAGCGAGATCACGATGGCCTTAGGAATGTTGCGTTTGGCATCTCGCACTTCGTCGCCGAGGGTTGCCACACGGGCGTATCCGGCGAAAGCAAAGAAGACCACACCAGCGCCAACCAAAACTGATTGAAGCGGGTTCTGAGGAGGCAATTGCATGGTGCCCGCGAATAGACCGCCAGGTTTTGCCGTGCCCAAAACAATTAGTGTCAAGAAGAAACCAATTGTGGTGACGCTGAGAATCGTGGCTACCAATGCGGTTCGGTTGATACCGAGGATGTTGATGAACGTGAGGATGGCAATTGCGGCAGCCGACGGCCAGAACGGCACCTCAGGCAAAACGTAGGTTTGGAAGACGAGTGCAATTGCCGCAATCGAGGCAATTTTCCCGAAGACGAATCCAAAGCCGCTAAGGAAACTCCAGGTGTCGTTCAGGTAGATGCGCGAATAGGCATAGACACCACCCGGACGATCAATTTGCCTGGCAAGTTGATAAATGGCCGAAGAATTCAAACCGGCGACAATCGCCGCAAGTGCGATTGATACAAAAATCAGGTTTGCCGAGATTTGATAGGCACTTCCAAAAACGACGAAGACGCCTGCGCCAAGCATTGATGCCAGCCCGATGACAATTGCGCCACCGAGGCCGAGCTGCTGTTTAGGCATGGCCAGGGAACATCTGGCTTACCGAATCATCGTCGAATACCGCGCTGATTGCGCGAGCGATTAGTGGAGCAACCGAAAGAACGGTTAGCTTCTCGAAACGCTTCTCTTCAGGAATTGGAAGGGTGTCCATGACCACCACTGCGTCGACTGCGTCGCCGCTTAGACGTTCGACTGCAGGGTCTGAGAAGACAGCATGAGTGGCGGCAACGATAACTCGTGCAGCACCGTTCTTCTTCAGCGCAGCTGCGGCAGCAACGATGGTTCCCGCGGTGTCGATCATGTCGTCGACGAGTAGACAGGTGCGACCGTTTACGTCACCGACTAGCTCGTGAGCTGAAACCTGGTTTGGTACATCTGGGTCGCGACGCTTGTGGATGATGGCTAGAGGTGCACCTAGGCGGTCGGCCCAAATGTCGGCAACGCGAACGCGTCCTGAGTCTGGAGAAACCACGGTTAGGTCTTCGTTACCCCACTGCTCGGCAACGTAGTCGGCCAAGGTTGGTAGCGCCCATAGGTGATCAACTGGTCCGTTGAAGAAACCCTGGATCTGAGGAGTGTGAAGGTCAACCGACATGATTCGGTTGGCGCCGGCAGCAGCGAAAAGGTCGGTCATTAGACGAGCCGAGATTGGCTCACGACCCTTGTGCTTCTTGTCTTGACGGGCGTAAGGGAAGAAAGGGGCAACCACGGTGATTCGCTTGGCGCTGGCACGCTTTAGAGCATCGACCATGAGCAACTGCTCCATGATCCACTGGTTGATTGGGTAAGGGTGAGACTGAATAACAAAGGCGTCAACTCCGCGAACCGACTCCTCGAAACGAACGAAGGTTTCGCCGTTTGCAAAGTCGTAGGCGGTGGTTGGAATTACGTCGGTGCCAAGAATCTTGGCCACATCGGCGGCTAGCTGCGGGTGGGCGCGACCGCTTAGGAGTGCAAGGCGTTTCTGTCCGTTGATAGTTATCTTGCTCACCATGGGCTCCTGTTTTGTTTAGTTCTTTGACTTCTCGGCAGCTTCCGCTGCTTTGGTTCCTGGTCGGTTCTGAAGTACCCAGCCAGCCATGTTGCGCTGAGGGGTTACGTTCATTCCCAAGTCTCCGGCGGCAACGTCTTTTCGGACTGTGGTACCTGCCGCTGTGTAGGCTCCATCTCCAATAGTAATTGGCGCGACGAAGGTGTTATGTGACCCGGTGCGAACATGTGAACCAATCACGCTTCGGTGCTTGTTCACGCCATCGTAGTTCGCAAAAATCGTGCCTGCGCCAATGTTGGATTCAACACCGATCTCGGCGTCGCCAACGTAGCTGAGGTGCGGAACCTTGCTGCCAGCACCAATCTTGGCGTTCTTGGTTTCAACGAAGGTGCCAATCTTGCCATCGGCTCCAAGGTCGGTGCCTGGGCGAAGGTAAGCGAATGGGCCAACACTTGCGCCGTCGCCGATCTTGGAAGTGCTGACGTGAGCCTTGACTACGGTTGCATTCTCGCCAACCACGGTGTCGACCATCTGCACCTCTGGGCCAATGGTTGAACCCTTACCAATCGAGGTGAAGCCCTTGAGGATTGTGCCAGGCAGGATGGTTACGTCTTCGGCCAGCGAAACGGTGACATCGAGCCAAGTGCTGGCTGGGTCGAGAATGGTCACTCCGGCGCGCTGCCATGCAGCACAAAGGCGACGGTTGAGCTCTGCTGTTACTTCGCCAAGTTGCACGCGGTCGTTGATACCAGCGATGAGCCAGTTGTCGGCAACGGTTAGAGCCTGAACCTTTTTGCCAGCCTCACGTTCAGCCGCCACAACATCGGTTAGGTACTTCTCGTGCTGAGAGTTTTCCATGCCGATAGCCGCCAACTTCTCGCGAAGGGCAACAGCATCGAAAACATAAACTCCGGCATTGACCTCAGTGATTGCGTGCTGCTCAGGTGTGGCATCGCGGTGTTCCACGATCGCTTCGAAATCTCCGTTTACGCTTCGCACAATTCGTCCGTAGCCGGTTGGGTCGGTGAAGTCTGCCGAAAGCACGGTTGCCGAATAACCGCCGTCGATGTGGCTTTCCACCATGGCTTGAATGGTTCCAACGTCAAGCAGTGGAACATCGCCGCTGGTAACCACAACGGTTCCCGAGAAGTCAGCAGGAAGCTGTTCTAGTGCGCATTCAACGGCGCGACCGGTGCCAGGAATTTCGTCCTGGTCGGCGATAACTGCGGTTGGGTAAAAAGTTGAAATGTAGTCGACGATCAGCTCACGTTCGTGGCGGACTACTGGGATTACGTGCTCGGCGCCTAGCGCGGTTGCGGTAGAAAGTGCGTGACCGAGAAGCGGCAAACCAGCCAGCTCGTGCATAACCTTAGGAGTTTGAGAGCGCATGCGAGTTCCAGCGCCGGCAGCCAAAACAATGACCGCGAACTTGTGGTTGCTCATACCTCTCCTTACGCTCCGCCCATAGGATTCGAACCTATACCGAACGCCTCCAAAGAGCGCCGTGCTGCCATTACACTAGAGCGGACCGCGACCCAAAAGGGTTGCCCCTCTAGTTTGCCAGAAACTAGCCCAGCAATTCGGAAGTTTCGAGCCACTCGGCCTCTAAATCGTCACGTTTTTTGTTCAGTTCCGACTGTTTTGCCGAAAGTGCAGTGAGACCATCGAAATCATTCGTGTCATGTTCCGCCATTTTGCCGTGCAGTGCCGCTTCGTCGGTCGCCAATTTCTCCAAAGCTCGTTCAATTCGTGCCAGATTCTTCTGAGCATCACGAAGGGCTGCGCCGGTGAGGCCGGCTGGTTTGGCAGTGGCAGTTTTCGAATCAGCCTTCGAACCAAGGCTGGCTGCACGAAGTTGCAGGTACTGCTCGATTCCGCCGGTTAGGTGGCGAAGTGAGCCATCGCCGAGAAGTGCGTACTGGTCGTCGGTTACGCGTTCCAGAAGGTATCGGTCGTGGCTAACCACGATCAATGTGCCTGGCCAGCTGTCGAGCAAGTGTTCCATCGCGGTGAGGATGTCGGTGTCGAGGTCGTTGGTTGGTTCATCCAGAATCAGCACGTTGGGTTCGCCGAACAGCAGGCGCAAGAACTGAAGGCGTCGCTTTTGACCACCAGACAGTTCACCGATTGGGGTCTGCAACTGTTCTTTGGTGAAACCAAGTTGCTCAACCAACTGGGTCGTGGAAACCTCTTTTTTATCCACGACGAAGGTGCTCTTCTCACGAGCGATGAGCTCAAAGATGCGCTCATCGGCGAACTCTTCCAACTCCTGAACATCCTGAGTCAGAATCGCGATGTTCACGGTCTTGCCACGCTTCACGCGACCCGTGGTTGGGGTAAGCGCTCCGGTTAGAAGCCTGAGCAGCGTGGTCTTGCCGGCACCGTTCACACCCACCAAACCAACGCGGTCGCCAGGGCCTAGTCGCCAAGTGATGTCGCTCAGCAGGTGCTTCTCGGCAATCGAGTAGCTGAGTTCCTCAACATCGAGAACATCCTTACCCAAGCGAGTAGTCGCCAACTTGCTCAGCGCAACTCGGTCTCGCGGGTTTGGTTCGTTCGCAATCAGTTCATTAGCGGCGTCGATGCGGAATTTTGGTTTCGCAGTTCTAGCCGGAGCACCACGACGAAGCCAGGCAAGTTCCTTTCGAAGCAAATTCTGGCGGCGTGATTCAGAGGCGGCGGCACTGCGATCGCGTTCAACTCGCTGCAAAATGTAGGCGGCGTAACCGCCCTCAAACGGTTCAATGATTCCGTCGTGAACTTCCCAGGTGTAGTTACAAACCGCATCCAAGAACCATCGGTCGTGTGTAACCACCAAAAGTCCGCCCTGGTTTGCCGGCCAGCGGTTGTTGAGGTGATTGGCAAGCCAGGCAACACCCTCAACATCAAGGTGGTTGGTTGGCTCGTCCAGCATCAGAATGTCCCAGTCGCCAACCAAAAGAGCTGCCAAAGCAACACGGCGACGCTGACCGCCGGAAAGTTCGTCGATTCGCTTCGACCAGTCGAGGTCGGTCAAGAGCCCTGCAAGCACATCGCGAACCTTTGGATCGCCCGCCCACTCGTGCTCCGGACGATGCCCAACAACCGCCTCGCCGATTGTAGTGGCATCGGCAAAGGAATCAACCTGGGTAAGCATGCCAACCGTCAAGCCACCGCGGTAAGTTACGCGGCCAGAATCTGGCTGATGTGTCTTTGCCAAAAGCTTGAGCAGGGTGGACTTACCGTCACCGTTGCGCCCGACCACACCAATGCGGTCGCCGTCGTTCACACCAACGGTTACGTTGTCGAAAACGGTTTTGGTTGGAAACTCGAGACTGATTGTCTCGGCTCCGAGTAGGTGTGCCATCAGGCCTCTATCTTTGCGCCAGCGGAAGGTCCGGTGGTAACGATTGCGGTGCCACCGAATTCGGCGGCAATTTTGTTGGCGGAAGCTAGGTCGGCGGCGATTGCGAAAACGGTTGGGCCGGAGCCCGAAACCATTGCAGTTAGTGCGCCAGCCGCCTTCGCGCGGTCGATGGTGTCTTGCAGTTCAGGCTTTAGTGAGAGTGCCGCCCACTGCAGGTCATTGTGGGCGTGCTTGGCAATCTCGTCCACGTTTCCGTGTTTCAGCGCCTCGAGAAGTTCGGTTGGTGTCGTTGGCGCGGTCTCTGGAATTAGATCGGTGTTTTCACGCAGTTCGTCGAGGTGGTTATAGACAACCGGTGTTGAAAGCTGACCTTCGCTTGGAATCAGCACAATGTAAAGTTCCCCGTGCATTGGGAGTGAGGTGAGGTTTTCACCAACACCAGTTCCAAGTGCCACTCCACCCATGATTGCGAACGGAACATCTGCGCCAAGGGTTACCGAGTTACCTGGAAGTTCGGTTCCAAACAACTCACTTGTGGCAAGAAGGGCTGCGGCAGCATCGGCCGAACCGCCACCCATTCCGCCAGCGATTGGAACCTGCTTTTTGATTTGGAACGCAACGATTTCATCGGTGACCAGCCTGGCTGCCTTGACCACCAAATTGCTCACGTCGGTTGGCACCGAATCGAGGTTGTTGATGTTTCCAGAAACTTCAATTTTGAATTCGGTGGACTTTGCCACGGACACTTCCTCGCGGAGGTTGAGCGCTAAGTAGACGCTGCAAACTTCGTGGTAGCCATTTGGAAGTTTTGGTCCTACCGCAAAGTAGAGGTTGATTTTGCCAGGCGCACTTGCGGTGATCACAG
>JBEDKG010000109.1:0-6283 GCA_041172205.1 Actinomycetota bacterium
AAGGTCGTTAAGGCTGGCGACGCCGGCGCCATGACCAACAAGTTGATCCTCACCAAAGACCAGCCGATTGGCGATGCGGTTTTTGGCGTGGACAACACCCTGATTGGATTGGCGAAATCGAACGACCTAGTCTCGGGAGATTTCCAACCGATTGACTTCGGTGACGTTTGCATGAACTACGACAAGGACTGGTTTGCCACCAAAGGCATTCCGGTTCCAACCGACATTGCGCAGCTGACCGAACCTACCTTCAAGAACTTGACCGTGGTTCAAAACCCAGCAAGTTCATCGACCGGTATGGCATTCCTAGCCACAACGGTTGCCAAGTTTGGCGAGAGTGGCTACCTAACCTACTGGAAGAAGTTGAAAGCAAACGGCGTGAAGGTGGCTGCCGGTTGGGAAGATGCCTACTTCACCGACTTCTCCGGTTCAAGCGGTCATGGTCCTTACCCGATCGTCCTGAGCTATTCGAGCTCTCCAGCCTATGAAGTTCGCGACAATGGCGAAAGCCAAACTGCGAGCATTTTGAACGACTGCTACCGCCAAACCGAATACGCGGCCGTCTTGGCTGGAGCTAAGAATCCTAAAGGTGCGGCTGCCTTGGTTAACTTCATGCTGTCGCAAGACTTCCAGAAGGCGTTGCCAGAGTCTATGTATGTTTACCCAATGACTCGTGGTCTGGAACTTCCAAGCGACTGGGAGAAATTTGCCCCAAATGCAACCACTCTAGTTGGTGACCAGTTGGATGTTCAGGCTGGTCGCAAAGGTTGGATAACCGCTTGGAGCAAGCTGTTTGAATAAGAAACTCTTAGGGTGGTTCCCCCCTCTGCTTTTCTTGGGGGTTCTATTCTTTTGGCCACTTTCGAACATTCTTAGTCGCGGTTTTCAAGGAGATTGGGTTTTCCACCTTCTCAACCCTCGAGACTGGGCGATTACCTGGTTCACGGTTTGGCAGGCGTTACTTTCGACTGCTCTGACTTTGATGTTAGCGATTCCCGGCGCATACCTGCTTTACCGAAAAAAGTTTTGGGGGCAACGTGCACTTCGCTCTTTGATCACAATCCCATTTATGTTGCCGACGATCGTGGTGGCGACCGGGTTCACAATCTTTAGGGACGCAGGTCACCTCTGGTCAAACCCAATTCTTTGGATTATTACCGCCCACGTTTTCTTGAACTATTCACTGGCAGTTAGAACCATCGGATCGTTCTGGATGTCGCTGGATCTGCACACCGAAGAGGCAGCGGCGCTTTCAGGAGCTGGAAGGCTTCGGACCGTTTGGAGCATTTCACTTCCGCAGCTAAAGCCGGCCATCATCTCGGCAGCCGCTTCAACGTTCCTCTACTGCAGTGCCAGTTACGGCGTTATCCTCGTGCTCGGTGGCGGGCAGGTTCATTCGCTGGAAACCGAAATCGCGACGGCCGCGAACACCCTGCTTGACCTACCAAAGGCTTCGGCTCTCGCGCTCATCCAGAGCCTGCTGAGTGTGATTGCGTTTGGAATTACTCAGACCGGTGGTCGAGCCAACATTGGCATCGAGGTTGGGGAACACGATGGCGATGTGAAGAAGCTTGATAAGCGCGATTGGTTCGCTTCGCTGATTACGTTCCCAGTTATCGCAGTCCTGATAGTGGCACCGATGTCGCTGATCGTTTACAAAACCTTCGCCGAGGGAGCCGGGTTCGTTGGCAATTTTGTGAACTTGGGCGGACGCGGTACTCGCAACATTTTGAATCTAAGTGTGATCGACGCAATGGGTAACAGTATTCGCAACATGTTGATTTCTGCAGTGATAGCCGTGGTTATCGGCATTACAGTTTCTTACCTGCTGGCCCTGCCGACTAAGACCTTCAGGCAGACCCTCGCGATTCGAGCGCTCGATGTTTTGTTCCTGATGCCACTGGGTATCTCTACCGTGGTTCTCGGTTTTGGCTATTTGGTCACCTTCGGCGGTTACCCGCTACCTCTTCGTGAAACCTGGCTGGTCACCCCACTCATTCAGTCGGTTATGTCGGTGCCAATCGTAATTCGATTGGTTTATCCGGCACTGGTTTCGGTTGACCGTAGCCACTTTGAGGCTGCCGCAACGGCTGGGGCAAACCGCTGGCAGATTTGGTGGTTCATTGAATTGCCAATGATTCGCTTCAGTGTTTACACCGCAGCCGCCTTTGCTGCACTGGTTTCGCTCGGAGAATTCGGAGCCGCCAGCCTGCTTGCCTATGGCGACCAGGCAACGCTACCGACTGTTCTCTACTCGCTGATTTCAAAACCGGGTGGGGAAAACTACGGAATGGCGATGGCTGCTAGCACGCTGATAATCGCGTTGACCTTCGTGGTGGTTTTTGCGATTAGTCGCGAAAATCTACAGGAACGCCAGCCGAAGCGAAACGGTCTCGCATAACTTCGATGGCCTCGGTGTTGCGATCCATCAGGATGAACCTGCGATCAAGCTGAGCTGCCACAAAACCGGTGGTACCCGAACCGCCAAAGAAATCTAGGACGAGATCTCCTGGCTTCGAAGACGCCTGAATGATGCGGCGCAAAATTCCAATCGGCTTCTGAGTTGGGTAACCGGTTTTCTCGGTGCCGGTTGGAGAAACGATGGTGTGCCACCAAACGTCGGTAGGCAACTTGCCCTTGGCAATCTTCTCTGGAGTAACTAACCCAGGCGCCATGTATGGCTCACGATCTACCGAGGTGGAATCGAAGTAGTACTTTTCAGGGTTTTTCACGTAAACCAAAATGGTGTCGTGTTTGGCTGGCCAACGGCTCTTCGACTTGGCCCCATAGTCGTAAGCCCAAATGATTTCGTTCAGGAAGTTCTCTCGACCGAAGAGTGCATCTAGCAAAACCTTGGCGTAGTGAGCCTCGCGGTAATCGAGGTGAAGGTAAAGGGTTCCGGTCTCATTGAGTAGTCGCCAGGCTTCTTCAAGTCTCGGCTCTAGAAAGCTCCAGTAATCGGCGAATTCGTCGTCGTATCCGAGCACGGTGTCTCGCACGATGTCGTAGCGCTGGCCCTTGAAACCAACACGGCTACCGGTTTCGGTGCGAGTGGTGGTTGACTTACCTCTGGTTTGGCGGCGTCCGGTGTTGAATGGCGGGTCGATGTAAATGAGTTGCACCGATTCAGCTGGCATCGCTTTTAGATGCGCCAGGTTGTCCCCAAAGAGGACTAAATTTTTAGAGTCGGACACATAGAAGAGATTAACCCACATGAGCACTGAAGTAATTCACCAAGCAGACCGAAACCGCTACGCAATCTTCCTAGAGGGCGAAGAAGTGGGCGAAGCGACCTACACACCTAAGGGTGAAGTTTGGGTGTTCGACCACACTTTCGTGAACCCAGCTCACCAGGGCAAGAACTTGGCGGCGATCTTGGTTCGCGAAGCTTTCGAAGACATTCGTGCTAACCAACACGTGCTGGTTGAGCCAACTTGTTCATACGTGGTTCGCTACATGGAGAAGCGTCCTGAGACGCACGACCTACTAGCTATTCCAATTGAGGACGCCGTAGCAGCCTGCAAGCTGCCTCCAAGAAACTAGATGTGAGCTTCTAGCCAGTTGGCTAGATCGTTCAGCACTTCTTCTTTATTGGTCTCGTTGTAAATTTCGTGACGAGCGCCGTCGTAGATAAATAGAACAATGTCGTCTACGCCCAATTTTCGATAGGCATTGGCTAGCAAAACATTTCCACGTTCACCAGCAAGCGAGTCGTCGCTGCCAGCCTGGATCAGAATCGGAACGTTGGTGTCGATGGTCTTTTTCGGCTTACCCATGAGTTTCAGGGTGTCTAGTAAACCGACTACCTGAGCAAAAGACTCGGAGAAGTTCAATGGGTCTTGGCGGAATTTGCGACCAACCTCAAGGTCGCGGCTAAGCCATTCACCGCCGGTGGCGTTTGGTAAGTGAGCCCACTTCTTGTTGAGCTTTCCGCCATTAATGATGCCTGGGATTAGCAATGAAGAACCGCTGAGCACGAAGGCGCTGAGGTCGCTTGAGTGCTTGTCGAACAGGCGCTGAGCAAGCATCGAGCCCCAACTGTGACCGATCATCACCAACTTGGTGTTCGGGTGTTCGCTCTTCATGAGTTCGGTAAGCCCACGAACTTCGGCCAGTACGGCGTCCATGCCACCAGGCCCTAGGAGTCCCTGCTTTTTCGTGATGCCGGCCTCGACCATGCCCTTGCCGGTCTGGCCATGTCCGCGATGGTCGTCTGAGTAGACAGCGTATCCAAGTGAATTGAGCTTCTTAGCCACGTGGTCGTAGCGGCGCGAGTGCTCGCCAATGCCGTGAACTAACTGAACTGCCGCCTTCGGGCTGGCTACCGGCCACTCCCAGAAAACGATTTCTACGCCGTGGCTGTCTTTGAAACTTCTACGAAGAGGTAGGTCGGTCATAATTTGAATGTTACGCCTGAATTTGCGAAAAGCATTAAGCGTATTCACACAGGAGGCTCTCAGGAAACTCCCAAGTTAGTCGGGAAGTCTTAGTTTCATGAACCAGAGCGCACCTCAGCTAACTTTGACTCCGCCGAACACCCGTGTTCGCCTCGGAGCCAAGAAGTTTCTGCAGCTCAAGCGCTCCCAAGACATCATTGAAACTTTTGCATGGGCTACCGTGATTTTCGTCGCCGCCATGTTTTTCATGGACGGCGGGCTTGCCAGATTCGGCAACCTGAACGACATCCTCCAGTCAACCAGCCGCCTTACCGCTCTAATCGGCACCGACCTTCTACTAATTCACACTCTCCTGGTTGCCCGTGTGCCATGGCTAGACAAGCTATACGGTCACGACAAGGTGACCATCGCACACAAGAAGCTTGGCAAGCCAATCCTTTACGTGATCGCTGCTCACTTCCTTGCATCGCTGATTCAGTTTGCGATTGCCGACGGAAAATCAGTCGTCGACGAACTGGTTTCTCTGTTCCTAACCGTTCCAGACATGTGGAGTGCCACGGTCGGTTTCGCACTGATGCTTGTTGTAGTTGTTTCCTCAATTAATGCCGCTCGCAAGAAGCTCAGCTACGAGGCTTGGTACGTAATTCACCTACTGGCCTACATCTCGATTTTGGCCGCGGTGCCTCACCAGTTCTCAACCGGTTCGGACATTGCCGGTAAGCCACTGCAGACTCTGTTCTGGGTTTCGCTCTACCTATTCGTTGCGTTGAACGTAATTTGGTACCGCGTCTTGGCACCGCTGGTTCTGAACCTTGGGCTGGGCCTTCGCGTTTCGTCGATTGTTCGTGAATCGAGCGACACCATCTCGATCTACGTCTCAGGTCGCGGTCTTGAGCGCCTCGGTGGCCAGGCTGGTCAGTTCTACATGCTTCGCATCATGAACAAAGAAAACTGGAGCAAACCTCACCCATTCTCGATTTCGGCAGCACCGAACAACCGTTTCGTGCGCTTCACCATCGGTGACCGCGGCGACTTCACGTCTCAGCTTCCAGACCTAAAGGTTGGTACTCGCGTGTTCCTAGAAGGCCCATACGGAGTCTTCACCGAAGAGCGTCGCACCAAGGAAAAGGTCACGCTGATTTGTGCCGGCGTTGGCGCCCCACCAATTCGCGCACTCGCCGAATCAATGGCTGCTCGTCCCGGCGACATCACGATCATCTACCGAGTTCGAAGCTACGAAGACGCAGCACTGCTGAATGAAATTGAACAGGTTGCCCGCCAACGCGGCTTCCGACTCCACGTACTTTCTGGCAAGCGTGGCTCTGCCAACTCGTGGCTGCCAGGTCACCTGAACGACATTCCAGATCACGCCCGACTAATAGAAATGAACCCTTTCGTTTCGGAGTCAGACGTTTACATTTGCGGCCCTGGTCCTTGGACACACGCCGTTGAGAAGTCACTAAAAAGAGTTGGCACCCCCGCCAACCAGATTCACGCAGAGGAGTTTGCCTGGTGAGAAGTGCAACTAAAACTTTTGTAGGTCTAGCCGGAATCGGTGTTCTTGTAGCAACCGCAAAGCTCGGTTTGCCAACGCCTTCGGCAGCTGTCGAGAACATTGCAGTATCCACAGGAACCGACTCGAGCACATCCGAGGTCACGGCGACACCAACCCCAACACCAACCACCAAGACCACGACTAAATCCACCACCAAGAAAACCACCAAATCCAGCACCTCGACCACTTCTGGAACTGGAACAACTACCACGACGCCGACTCCGACACCAACCCCGGCGCCGGTTGCAAGCAGCGTCAGCAAGACCAGTTCTTCGATTTCTTATCGATTTGGAGTGGTTCAGGTGAAGGTAACCAAAAAGGGAAATGACAT
>JBEDKG010000110.1:0-2694 GCA_041172205.1 Actinomycetota bacterium
TTGCCGTGCTGGTCCCAGATGTACTTGCCCTCGGCCTTGGTGATGATCGGAATCGATCCACCCTCGTAAAGGCTGGTGCGAGTGAAGTGAGGCCAGAGGTGCTCGCGGGCACCGTGCTCCAACTGCTCTTTGGTCAGTGGCACGCCGGCTTTGCGGGCGTCGGTCATTGGTGTGAGTCTTTCGGACATATTGTCATTCTGGCAGATTTATTCGGTTTGAGTGGTGAACTATTTGCCGAATGATTAGCATCTAACTAAGAGCCAATCAAAGGAGATAAATCAAATGGCGCTTCGTGTTTTGAATAACTTCATCAACGGCAAGTCGGTTGCCCCGAAGTCGGGTGTTTACACCGACGTCATCAACCCAGCCAACGGCAAAGTTTACGCAAAGGCTCCGCTATCTTCGGCAGCCGATGTGAATGCGGCTTACAAGGCGGCCGAGGCTGCTTTCCCAATCTGGAGTAACTTCACTCCTTCGCAGCGTCAGTTGGCACTGCTAAAGATCGCCGACGACCTGGAGAAGAACGCGAAGGCGTTTGCTAAGGCGGAGTCTGAGAACTGCGGTAAGCCAATTGCTACCCTGATCGAATACGAGATCATGCCTTCGGTTGACCAGATTCGTTTCATGGCTGGTGCCGCTAGAAACCTTGAGGGCAAGGCAACCGGTGAATACACCGCCGACCACACCTCCTCGATTCGTCGTGAGCCAATCGGTGTTATCGGTCAGGTAACTCCTTGGAACTACCCGCTAAACATGGCGGTTTGGAAGTTTGCTCCAGCACTGGCTGCGGGTAACACCATCGTTTTGAAGCCATCGGACACCACCCCGGTTTCAACCATCATGTTGGCCGAACTTGCTGCCAAGCACCTACCTAAGGGTGTTTTCAACGTTGTGGCAGGTGACCGTTCAACCGGTGCTGCGCTGATTGAGCACCCAACTCCTCAGATGGTTTCGATTACCGGTTCGGTTGGTGCTGGTATGGCCGTTGCCAAGAGTGCAGCCAACGACCTAAAGCGTGTTCACCTAGAGCTCGGTGGCAAGGCTCCGGTTATTGTTTTTGCCGACGCCGATTTGAAGAAGGCTGCCGCTGGCATCGCTGGCGCCGGTTTCTTCAACGCTGGCCAGGACTGCACCGCGGCAACCCGCGTGCTAGTTCACGAGTCGGTCAAGGACGCATTCATCAAGGAACTTGTGAAGGCCGTCAAGAACGATGCCAAGGTTGGCGACCCGAACGACAAGGACACCTATGTTGGCCCGGTCAACAACGTGAACCAGCTTGAGCGCGTCCTAGGTTTCATTGCTCGCACCCCTAAGCACGCCAAGATCGAGATTGGTGGCAAGCAGGTCAAGCGCGACGGCTTCTACATTCAGCCAACCGTTATCTCTGGTTTGAAGCAGGACGACGAGCACATTCAGTCGGAGATCTTCGGCCCGGTTGTAACCGTGCAGACCTTCAAGACCGATGAAGAGGCCATGAAGAACGCCAACGACGTGATGTACGGTTTGGCCAGCTCGGTTTGGACCAAGGACCACACCCGTGCAATGCGTTTCTCGAAGGGCCTCAACTTCGGTTGTGTTTGGATCAACACGCACATCCCGCTTGCCGCTGAAATGCCTCACGGTGGTTTCCGTCACTCCGGTTACGGCAAAGACCTTTCGGCTTACGGCTTCGAGGACTACACCCGTATCAAGCACGTTATGAGCTACATCGGCGACTAATCCACAGGTTATCTAGAGCGGGTTCGTAAGGCCCCTGGTTTCGGCCAGAATGCCTTATGAGCCCGCTTTGGTTTTTACCGTCTATCGCACTCGGTGTTTTCTATGCATTCGGTAGTGGCAATTGGATGATGCTCGGTGCGTCGCTGCTTACCGCGCTTATTACTTTGATACTCGGACGACGCAATGCTGCGATTCCTGATGGACCGCTAAAGATTGTGGGGGATCGGGTCTGGTTGGGGGAGAAGCGGTTACCGAGGTTTCAGGTGCTCTGGTCTCAAAAGCTCACTCAGGCGGTGGTTGCCAAGTTCAACGAGGGAGTGACTCCGAGCCTAGACGGACTTCGTGCTCTTCGTTCATCTGGCTGGCGCTTGGGACTGGCGAATGCCTACCTGGTCGGAGTCGAGCACTCGTTTCAGCTGGATGAAGGCGCTGGGCACCTACTTGTAATTGGCCCAACCGGTTCTGGCAAGAGTGAGCTTCTGCATCTGGTGTTAGCCAGCATCGACCCACAGGTGCAATTAGCGGTAGCCGACTACAAGGGAGGAGCAGTGCTCACCGAGAGTAGGGTTCAAAATTCCACCAGCGATCTCGAACCGTTGGAAGTGCAGAATGCGTTCTGGCAAAGCCTTGAGGTAGAACTCAATCGGCGCGAAAGTTTTTTGAGAGCGCAGGGCTTTGCGTCTTGGGAGCAGGTTGAAAGTCAGGGGACTGCGCCGGCTCGATTGCTGGTTATGGTCGATGAAGTTGTGGCGGCGATTAGAGCAACACCCAAGGCCATGGAAGCTCTAACCAGAATTGCCACCAAGGGCCGCTCCCTTGGAATGCACCTGCTGGTCACCTCGCAATCCTTGGTTGGCATACCTCGCGAGGTGCTAATCAATCTGCGCTCTCGGTTAGCGCTCGCGGGAACCGACGAAGTTGAACTGCTGCAACTGGGTTGCAAAGAAAAACTCGGCATCTCTCCAGCGCAAACGA
>JBEDKG010000111.1:0-4889 GCA_041172205.1 Actinomycetota bacterium
GTCACCCACGTGCAGTTGCTTCCTTTCTACGACTACGCTTCAGGTGGTTTGGAAGAGAACCCAACCTTCAACTGGGGTTACGACCCGAAGAACTTCAATGCTCCTGAAGGTCAGTATTCAACCGACCCAACCAACCCGGTTAAGCGCGTTTCAGAGCTCAAGACCGCAATTATGGCATTGCACAAGAACGGTCTTCGAGTGACCATGGACGTTGTTTACGGCCACGTTGCCTCGGCAACAGAGTTCAGCCAGCAGCTAATCGTTCCTGGCTACTGGTTCCGTCGCGACGGTGCTGGAAACCTAACTAACGGTTCTGGTTGTGGAAACGACGTTGCCACCGAGCGTCCAATGGTTCGTAAGTTCATCGTTGACTCGATGAAGTACTGGACCAGTGAGTACAAGCTAGATGGCTTCCGAATCGACCAAATGGGTCTTTGGGATGTCACTACCCTAAATGCGGTTCGTGCGGGAGTCTCCTCGATCGAACCAGCCGCCACCATTCTCGGTGAAGGGTGGAGCATGGGCCCAGCAATTGGTGTTGCCCAGGGTATTCAGGGTCAGCTTGTAAACATGCCTGGCATTGGAGCCTTCAACGACGGCATCCGTAACGCGGTAAAGGGAAGCCCAGATGGTTCATCAGACGGCGGTTTCGTAAACGGAAACCCTGCCGGAACCTTAAACGCGGTAAAGGCCGGAACCACAGGTAACACCAGCAGCACTCTTACTGTTCCTTGGTTCACCCTGGACGCTGGGCAGTCTGTCAATTACGCAGAAGCTCACGACAACATGACCCTGTTCGACAAGCTATGGGCGGTCAACAACGGAACTTCAATGGCCAAGGTTTCGGCTCAGTCTCGTCAGATTGCGTCTCTGATCATCTTGGCTCAGGGAACTCCGTTCATCCAGGCTGGTCAGGAATTCCTGCGCACCAAGGGTGGTGAGCCAAACAGCTACAACCTCTCCGACAGCGTAAACAACCTAAAGTGGGGCGAGCGTGTGGCTCAAGCTAAGACGGTTGCCTACTACAAGGGTCTAATCGCTCTTCGTAAGGCACACAAGGCCTTCAGAATGAACACTCCGGCTGCAATCAACGCAAACCTCAAGTTCTTGAATGCACCGAGCGATGTTCTGGCTTACTCGATTAACGGTAAGGCTGCCGGCGACAGCTGGTCAACGATCGTTGTTATCAGCAACCCAAACGCCTCGGCTAAGAAGGTAGCCCTTCCAGCCTCTGGTAACTGGGTGGCAACCGTTCTTGGCGACAAGGCGGGTGTCGCAACCTTGGCAACCTACAAGGGAGCCAAGTCGGTAACCGTTGCCGCTAACAGCACCCTGGTGCTTCACAAGTAAAAAAGTAACCATTCCGTTATCGTCTGGCGACGAATTTCGACTCTTCGCCAGACGAACGGTTGGAAGATAGTAATTAGCATTTATAAACCTATGTGCGAAGGATAGAAATGAAACTAGGAAAGATTGCAGCCGTAGCAGTTGCATCAGCATTGGCCGTTAGCACCTTCTCGGTAGCTAGCCCTGCCTCAGCAGTTCAGAACATCGTTGTCTGGGCTGACAAGGGAACCATAGACACCATCAAGACCAAGGTTCAGGCATGGGACACCGCAAACGCGGACTACACCGTGACCCTAGTCCAGAAGGACTTCTCAACCGTCCGTGACGCACTGAAGGTTGCCGTACCTAAGGGTCAGGGTCCAGACATCCTGGCCGGAGCTGCTCACGACTGGGTAGGAAACCTAGTCAAGGCAAACGTATTGCTTCCAATCGATGCTCAGCTTCCTGCAAACTTCAAGGACGACTTCGTTCCTGGAGCGCTGCAGGCAATGAAGTACAACGGACACTACTACGGTGTTCCTGGATGGACCGAGAACATTGCGTTCCTACGCAACGTAAAGAAGCAGAAGACCCGTATTACCAGCATCAACCAGGTAAAGAACGGCGAGATCGGCATCAACTACTCGGCCACCACCTCAGACCCTTACCACTTCTACCCATTCCAGACCATGTTTGATGCCCCGGTATTCACCATGGACGGTGGCGGCGACTGGACCGAGACCGTTGGTATGGGTGGCACCAAGGGTGCAAACTTTGCCAAGTGGCTAAAGAGCAAGGGAACCGCGTTCTTCGGTAAGCCTGCAGATGCCAAGATTCTTTGTAACTTCCTAAACGGAAAGATCAAGTACTGGGTTACCGGCGCATGGAACATCAACGCCATCGAGTCTGGTGCAGCTGGCTGTAAGACCGGTCTAAAGATCGGTACCGGCTACGCTATTGACCCATTCCCTAAGGGACCAACCGGAATCACCCCTAAGCAGTTCTTGGGTATCCGTGGCTACCTAATGGTCGCATCTGGCCCAAACAACACCACAAACGTTGCTGGTGCCACCCTGCTAATGCGTTACATGTCTTCTGAAGCTGTTCAGTTCAGCCTCTACGACAACTTCAACAAGACTCCTGCAAACAAGGCCGCTCTAAACCGCGCCAAGGATAACCCAGTTATCAAGGGCTTTGCAGATGCAGCCAACACCGTTCCAATGCCTAACAGCCCAGCAATGGACGCTGCCTGGGTTATCTGGGGCAAGGCTCAGACCCGCATCATTCAGGGCAAGGAATCAAAGCCTGATGTGGCTTGGACGAACATGACCAAGGCGCTTCAGACCGCGATCAACAAGCTCAACTAGGTAAGTTATTCGACGCCAACGAGCGCTACTCATAAGGTAGCGCTCGTTGGTTTCATAAGTTTTGAATGAGAGGCAGACATGGCTGCTAATAGGCAAGTAGAAAAGACCAAAGAAAAAAAGGTTAAACCGGTTTACCCGGTAAGTCTTTCCGGCATCATCTGGAAGATTGTCACTCTTGGTTTAGTAGACGCCGTTGTGCTTTTCATGATCATGGTGATGGTTGCTCAGGAGCGCATCACCGAGTCGGTTGTGGCCGCAATTGTGGCTGGTATCATCAACTGGATTTACCTTCGCCGTGGCGGACTTCCAGCTAAGTATCTGGCTCCAGGTGTTCTGTTTCTAATTGTTTTCCAGGTCTATGTATTGGTGTTCAGCGGTTACACCGCATTCACCAACTACGGTTCGGCTCACAACGGTGACCAGAATCTAGCCATTCAGACCATTAAGAACGCTGCCTACCGCGTGGTTGATGGGGGAGAAGACTTTGTTGTTGTTCCAGGAACCGACAACAAGGACGGCAAGCCTGCTCTTCTTCTAACCAGCAACGTTGACAACAAGGTTTACATCGGTAAAGACGGCCAGCAGAAGGTTGAAGTACCTGAAGGTAAGTACACCCTAAGCGCCGACTGCGCCGACCCATACGCTGAAGACACCACAACCTGTGCGCACGCTGCCAAGACCGCGGTTGGGTTCACTCCAGCAAAAATTTCTGACCTAACCCCGTACCAGCTTCGTAAGTATTACTCGCTTCGCGTAGTGATCGACCCGGCAAATGACACCTTAGGTATCAAGACCGCAGACCTTGCAATTGCCTCGGAAATTCAGGCAACCCTCTCATTCGATGAAAAGACCAAGTTCTTCACCGCTCTTGAAGACGATGAAAACGGAAAGTTTGTAAAGGGTGATGTCTTCAAGCCTGCTGAGAACGGTTACTACCACGTTGATGGCAAGATCAAGAATGCTCACCTAGACGCGGGTTGGCGCGTTGAAGTAGGTCTAAAGAACTTCGTTACCATCTTCACCGATGAGCAACTTCGAGCACCCCTTCTCAAGGTGATTGTCTGGACCTTCGTGTTCGCTTTTGCAACGGTTGGTAGCACGTTCATCGTTGGTATGGCAATTGCGTTCCTGTTCAACCACGAGAAGCTCAAGGGTAAGCGTTTCTACCGCTCGATCATGATCTTGCCTTACGCCTTCCCAGCCTTCCTTTCGGCATACGTTTGGGTTGGTTTGCTCAACAAGGAGCACGGCTTTGTGAACACAGTGCTGTTGGGTCAACCGGCCGATGGCGATAACAACATCGGTTGGCTAACTGAAGAAGGTCCAGCCCGTTGGGCCGTTCTTCTAGTAAACCTTTGGCTAGGTTTCCCTTACATGTTCCTAATTGTGACCGGCGCTTTGCAGTCGATCCCAGGTGAACTTACCGAAGCTGCCCGAATCGATGGAGCGAGCCCATGGCAGAGCTTCCGACTAATCAAGCTTCCGTTGCTCTTGGTGTCAATTGCTCCGCTGTTGATTTCCTCGTTCGCGTTCAACTTCAACAACTTCACAATCATCTACCTACTCACCAAGGGAGGCCCGAACGACTCGGGTGTAACCGACTATGACGTAGGTGGAACCGACATCCTGATTACCTTCGTTTATAAGATTGCCTTCTCAGGAACCGGGCAAAACTACGGTTTGGCTAGCGCGTTCTCGATTCTGATCTTCCTAGTAATCGGAACCCTCTCGCTAATCAGCTTCCGCCGCACCAGAACTCTGGAGGACATTAACTAATGGCTGACATCACTGCAAACATCCCGAATTTCAAGACGAAGGTTCGTCGCCGTAGTTTCCTTAAGTGGTTGTTCACCACCGGATGGCGTCACGTTCTGGGTCTGGCAATTTGTGTTTATGCAATCTTCCCGATTCTTTACATCTTGTCGACATCGCTTTACCCAAACAATGACATCAACAACACCACTGCGCTGTTCGCTGACGTCTCATGGGATAACTACGACGCGCTGCTCGCAAACGAAGACGGCAACCGCCCATTCCTAACCTGGTACATGAACACCGTGATTATTGGTGTGTTGACCTCAATTGGTTCGGTATTTCTTTCAGCACTTGCCGCTTATTCGTTCTCGCGTCTTCGCTTCAGGGGTCGGCGCGGTGGCTTGATGTCATTGATTCTGATGCAGATGTTCCCATCGATTC
>JBEDKG010000112.1:0-3467 GCA_041172205.1 Actinomycetota bacterium
AGGGAATGTTCGGCGCTCGCCCAGGCCCGCTGATGGCGGCAGCCGGTGGCTTCAAGGCGACCTTCAAGGGTTCCGGTGGTCACGGCTCAATGCCTTGGCTATCGAAAGACCCAATTTCCCCGATGATTCAATCGATTGCCACCCTTCAAACGGCGATCAATAAGCGTCTAGATGTCTTCGACGACGTCGTGGTGAATGTTGGATGGGTAAAAGCCGGCGATGACCACACCGAAAATGTGATTCCTGAAATCGCTAGCTTTGGTGCCACGGTTCGAACTTTCAGCGAAGTTCACAGCAAGCTCATTCGCGAAGTTGTGGCCGATGTTCTTGAAGGTCAGGCGAAGGCTTTCGGCGTAGCAGTTGACATTGAGTGGATGCCTGCCAGCAAGGTTTTGATTAACGATGCCGATGCGGTAGCTCGCAGCCGCAAGGTCATTGCCGAACTGTTCGGCGAAGGCCGCTACTGGGATATGCCAAACCCAATTCCTGGTGGCGAAGACTTCGCCTCAGTGCTTGAAGAAATTCCTGGTGCATTCATTTTCATGGGTGCTGCCCCAGACGGCGTTGACCCACGAACCGCCCCGAGCAATCACAGCAACAAGGCGCTCTTCGACGACGACGTTTTGCCGCTGGGAGCCGCATTCCTCGCCGCGATGGCTATCGACACACTGACTCAGTAGTTCATTTATTACGAACCATTTCAGCCCCTCTTTGCTGATTGGTGCGGTTGTCCATACCTTTGTATAAACCTGCACACCTTAGAGAGAGAACAAAATCATGAGCAACGATCCAGCAAAGTGGGGCTTTGAGACCGCGCAGATTCACGCCGGTGCAGCACCAGACCCGACCACCAACTCGCGCGCAACTCCGATCTACCAGACCACCGCGTACACCTTCAACTCGAGCGAGCACGCTGCGAAGCTATTCGGCTTGGCTGAATTCGGAAACATTTACACCCGAATCATGAACCCAACCCAGGACGTTGCCGAGAAGCGCATTGCCGCACTTGAAGGCGGAACCGCTGCACTGCTACTCGCATCCGGCCAGGCTGCTGAGACTTTGGCAATCCTAAACATTGCACAGGCCGGCGATCACATCGTGGCATCTTCGACCATCTACGGCGGAACCTACAACCTGTTCAAGTACACCCTGCCAAAGCTTGGCATTGAAACCACTTTCGTTGAAGACCAGGACGACCTAAAGGCTTGGGCGGCTGCAGTTCAGCCGAACACCAAGTTGTTCTTCGCTGAAACCATTGGTAACCCGAAGGTGAGCATCCTCGACATCGAAGGTGTTTCCGGTGTAGCCCACAAGAACGGCGTTCCACTAATCGTGGACAACACTGTGGCAACCCCTTACCTGGTTCAGCCTTTGAAGCACGGTGCTGACATCGTGGTTCACTCAGCAACCAAGTTCCTCGGCGGTCACGGAACCGTGGTTGCCGGTGCCATCGTCGACGGCGGTAAGTTCGAGTGGTCGAAGAGCGACAAGTTCCCAGGGCTCACCGAGCCAGACCCTTCGTACCACGGCGTTGTTTACACGGCAGCACTTGGCGACGCAATCGCCTATATCATCAAGGCTCGTGTTCAGGGTCTTCGCGACCTAGGCGCAGCTATTGCCCCAGCGAGTGCTTGGCAGTTGATTCAGGGAATTGAAACCCTGAGCCTCCGCGTTGAGCGCCACGTTTCGAACGCCCAGAAGTTGGCCGAGTGGCTAGACAAGCACCCTCAGGTTGAGTCAGTGAACTACGCCGGACTCAAGTCTTCGAAGTGGCACAAGGCTGCCAAGAAGTACGCACCAAAGGGTGCCGGTGCCATCGTCTCGTTCGAGATCAAGGGTGGCGTTGCCGCCGGTTCAAAGTTCGTTGATTCACTCGAACTGTTCAGCCACGTTGCTAACATCGGAGATGTGCGTTCACTCGTCATCCACCCAGCCAGCACCACTCACTCGCAACTCACCCCTGAGCAGCAGTTGACCACCGGTGTAACTCCAGGTCTCGTCCGTCTATCGGTCGGCCTAGAGTCGGTCGATGACCTAATTGCCGATCTAAAGACCGGTTTCGAGGCGGCTAAGAAGTAGTTGGAATTTCAATCCTCTGAGGACTCCGTCCCGTCTGCGTTCATCACCGATGAACAGAGCCGACAGCTTGTCGGTAGGCCACCAGCCTCTGGTGCCTGGCGTGACGGAGACCCAGCGGGTGACCGCGAATTTGCGCCCCTACCTTCGTTCAAAACGGGTAGTGGGCGCGAACTCGTTAATGTAAAACTCGCGTTTGAGACCTGGGGTCAGCTAAACGAAGCCGGCGACAACGCGGTTCTGATCATGCACGCCCTAACTGGCGACTCCCACGCAACCGGTTCCGCCTCCAAGCAGCACCCAACCGAGGGCTGGTGGAACGGCATCATTGGCCCTGGCCTTGCTATCGACACCGACCGCTTCTATGTGGTTGCCCCGAACATGCTGGGCGGTTGTCAGGGTTCAACCGGTCCGGCAACGCTCGATAAAAACGGTCGCGAATATGGTCCACGCTTTCCTTACCTAACCATTCGTGACCAGGTTGAAGCGCTCAAGCTTTTCACCGAGACCATCAGCATCAAGAAGTGGCACAGCATCATTGGTGGCTCTATGGGTGGAATGCACACCATGGAGTTTGCAATCATGTTCCCAGACTTGGTTGACCGTGTGGCAATCATTGCGGCTCCACCAATCGCTACCGCCGACCAGATCGCTTTGAACTCGGTTCAGGTTGAGGCAATCAAGACCGACCCAGCTTTTGCAGACGGCAATTACTATGACGCCAAGGCTGGCTTCGGTCCGCACCGAGGATTGGCGCTAGCCCGCCGCATGGCACTTCTGAACTACCGTTCACCTCACGAACTCAATGAACGCTTCGAGCGCACCTGGCAGAGCGGAAAGAGCCCGCTTGGTGATGGCGGCCGCTTCGCGGTTGAGAGCTACCTTGATTTCCACGGCAACAAGTTCACCCGTCGCTTCGACGCCAACAGTTACATCACCCTGGTTAACGCGATGAACTCACACGACGTCGGTCGAGACCGCGGCGGTGTTGAAAGCGCACTGAAGTCGATTCGAGCGAAAGCACTGGTAGTTGGTATTTCTACCGATCGCCTCTTCCCTCTCAGCGGTCAACAGCTAATCGCCGAACACATTGGCGGCGAACTAATCGGTGGCAAGTTGCACGTAATCGACAGCGAGTTTGGCCACGACGGCTTTTTGATCGAGATGGACATCGTGGGTCCACTGCTCGAGCAACTACTGAACTCTTAGTTTCTCCAGTCGGCGACTACTGCACGAACTTCGTCCGCCAAATCTAATGCCGCAATTGGGCCGTGCTGGGCCAATCTCCGTGCCGCTTCGGCGTGAATTAGTACCGCGGTTTGAGCCACATCAAGTGCATCAAAATCGTCGTGTTGAGCCGCCAGAATTGCACCCATGATGCCAGCTAGGAC
>JBEDKG010000113.1:0-4969 GCA_041172205.1 Actinomycetota bacterium
GTTACCACGTCCTGCGTGGCATCTAGCGGGGTAACAGACATGAAAACGAGCCTACCTTGTAACCTAGACGGGTGACTGAAACGACTTTTGTAACCGGTAAGGCCTGGGGCCACGGACTCGCGACCATTGCCCAAGACGGCACGGTGCTCGACACCTGGTACCTAAACCCTCAGCTTGGCGAAGCACCAAAGACCGACGCCCTCTGGGTTGTTCCAAAAGAACTCGACGCACTGGTTGGCGAAGACAAGGTTCGCCGAGTCTCCCTGCAGGTCGTTCGCACCGAAATCGATCTAGAACTTCCGGTAACCACAACCGCCGACGCCTACCTGCGACTACACCTTCTCAGCCACCTTCTGGTCAAACCAAACACCATCAACCTAGAGGGCCTGATTCCAGCGCTCCCTATCGTTGCCTTCACCAGCGCCGGTCCGGTTGCCATCGATCACCTCGACGAAATTCGCCCACACCTTCAGCGTGCGGGAATCACAATTCACTCCATCGACAAGTTCCCAAGACTTATTGACTACGTAACCCCAAAGAAGGTGAGAATTGCCGACGCCAGCCGTGTGCGACTTGGCGCTCACCTAGCTCCAGGAACCACGATCATGCACGAAGGCTTTGTGAACTTCAACGCCGGAACCCTTGGAACCGCAATGGTTGAAGGTCGCATCTCCCAGGGCGTGGTCGTTGGCGACGGCTCAGACATCGGCGGTGGCGCATCAATCATGGGCACCCTATCCGGCGGCGGCAAGCACAAGGTTTCCATCGGCGCCCGAGCCCTTCTCGGAGCAAACGCAGGTGTTGGAATTTCAATCGGCGATGACTCCGTCGTCGAAGCCGGCCTCTATGTAACCGCCGGCACCAAGGTGACCATCCTCGACACCAACGGTGAGAGAACCGCCAAAGCTTCAGAACTTTCGGGCGTTGCAAACATCTTGTTCCGCCGCAATTCGGTCAACGGCCGAGTAGAAGTAATGCCGAGAGAGGGCGTTGGAATCGTCCTCAACTCGGCACTACAAAACCTGTAACTACTGAACGACTGGCAACCCGGTCGCCGTCGCGGCTGCATCTAATCCACCAACGTTGGTCACGTTTTTGAATCCCATGGTGGTCATCTGGTCGAGAGCCAATCCAGCACGACGTCCGGAGTGGCAATAAACCACGTAGACACCGGCCATGTCTAGCTTGCCCACTTCGGTTGCGAAGTCGTTTGCCTCAACGTCGATGTTGATCGAACCCTCGAGGTGACCTGCCGCGTATTCTCCGGCGGATCGAACATCGATGACCGAAGTGACTTTGGTCATGTCCAGAGGTTCTGATGCGCAAGCGGCTAATCCGAAGATCAAACCCATTGCGGTAATAAGTGCCGCGACACTCTTGAAAAGCTTGTTCACTTGATTTCCTTTCGTATACCCCCTAGGGTATATAAAAAGGAGCAAAAATGCAACTAGAAGCAGCCGAACTGAAATCAGCCCGCGATCGTCTAATGCGCGCCCAGGGTCAAATCATGGGCATCGTGAAGATGATTGACGAAGGCCGCGATTGCACGGACCTCCTTACTCAGCTCAGTGCAGCCTCAACCGCTCTAACCCGAGCAGGCTTCAGTATTATTGCCACCGGAATGGCTCACTGCGGAACCGACCCTGAAGGGACCGCCAACCGAGAAAAGCTTGAAAAAGCTTTCATGTCGCTGGCCTAAACATGAAGACCATCATTGTTGGCGGAGTAGCAGCAGGCATGTCCGCAGCCACACGACTACGTCGCCTTCAAGAAAACGCAGAGATAACCGTTTACGAAATGGGGCCAGATGTTTCCTATGCAAACTGCGGGCTCCCCTACTTCATCAGTGACACAATCTCAGATCGCACTTCACTTCTTCTTCAGACACCAGCTTCGCTGAACGCGCGTTTCAAACTTGATGTAAAAACCAGCCACAAAGTGGTGGCCATCGACAAAGAAGCCAAGCGAGTAACCGTGCAGAATCTCCTGAGCGGTGAAACGTTTGAAGATAAATATGACGCACTGGTTTTAGCCACGGGCGCTAAACCGCGCAAACCAAACATTCCAGGAATTGAGCACGCACTCACCCTTCGCGATGTTGAAGATGCTGACCAACTCAAGGCAGCTGCTAAAAGAAGCAAAACTAAGACTGCCGTGATCATTGGCGGTGGTTTTATTGGCATCGAAACAGCTGAAAACCTAGTTCACGCCGGCTTTCAGGTTCATCTGGTTCAGCGAGGTAGTCAGCTACTCGGTCTAGCCGAGCCGGAAATCGTTGAGGTATTGCAAAAGCACCTTGAAGCCAACGGGGTCAAACTTCACCTCAACGCAGACCTAACCGAAATCACCGATTCGACAGTGACCGTAAACGGCACCTCGATTGTGACCGACCTTGTAATTTCAGCAGCTGGCGTTGAACCCGACAATCAACTAGCCAAAGACGCAGGATTGCGATTCGGTGAAACTGGCGGACTTTGGGTCGACGGGCAACAGCGCACCAGCGACCCACACATTTACGCCGCCGGAGATGCCGTTGAAAAACATGATGCCTTCACCGATGGTGAGACTTTGGTTCCGCTAGCAAACCTAGCCAACCGCCACGGGAGATTGATTGCCGACGCAATTGCCGGTCTACCCGTGAAGGTCGCAAACACCATCAGCACGGCAATCATTGGGGCATTCGGAATGGCCCTTGCCACCACTGGCCTAAGCCCAGCCAAAGCGAAAGCCACAGGGATCGCCCACGAAGTAGTTCACCTTCACCCAGGCAGTCACGCCGGCTACTTTCCGGGCGCCAAGAGGATCTCGATGCTCGTTGTCTTCGAACCAGGAAGTGGAAAAATTCTGGGGGCACAAGCCGTCGGTGAAGATGGAGTAGATAAGCGCATTGACGTGATTTCAACGGCCATTTTTGGCGGCCTCACCGTTGATGACCTGATGGATCTGGAACTTTCGTATTCACCGCAGTACGGTTCGGCGAAAGACCCAATCAATCACGCAGGCTACGTGGGGAACAATGTGAACACCGGTCGCACACCTACATTCCAGTGGCATGAACTTGAAGCCGAACTTGCCAAGCCAAACACCATTTTGGTCGATGTTCGAACCGAGGCTGAGAACCAGTCCGGCACGACACCGAACTCAATCAACATCAGCGTGGATGAGCTGCGAAACCACATCGAAGAGCTTCTAGGCAAAAGAGTCTTGGTTCACTGCCAGGTGGGTCAGCGCGGTCACACCGCAACTCAAATACTTCGAGGACACGGCATTGAAGCCATGAACCTCGACGGCGGCTATCTCACTTGGAGAGCCGGCCACGATTCAAGAGAAAGGGCATAAGCATGTGCCAAAAAGTAACCTGCCGTAAGTGCGGCAAAGCCAGCTGGACCGGATGTGGTCAGCACGTCAACCAGGTGATGCGTGGGATTCCGAAGTCTCAGCAATGCCAGGGCCACCAAAACGACCCTAAGACCCCAGGATTCTTCGCTCGCCTATTTGGTGCGAAGTAAGGAAAAGGAGAAACCCATGTGTGCACCAGCAACCTGTAACACCTGCGGCAAAGTAACGTGGGCTGGCTGTGGCCAGCACATCGAGGAAGCGTTGGAGGGCTTTGCCCCAGAGCAACTCTGCACCTGCGAGCAGTAAAAATACTTCACGACATCATGCCTGCTAGGTTTTAGGCATGATGTCGTTTTTTAAGCGCTGGGGTCTCACAAATCCGTGGGTTTGGGTCTTTCTCGTAACCACTTCGCTTCAGGTTTTTCGCGGTTCACCAATCGACACCCTGATCTTTGGTGGCAGCACGCTAATCGTTTGGCTTGATGCAGCGGGCTTTTTCAAACGCAACCTGAGAGAACGCCCACGAGTTCGAAACTCACTCATCGCAGTGGTGATGCTGGTGCTCGGAATTACTCTTAGCTTCTTCCCGCGGCACACCTACTTCCACGGGGCAGTCATGATTGCGATTCTTCCGGTTGCGCTCTACCTGGTTTGGCACCGCGACCGAGGACCGAAGGAAAAGGCAGACCCGATGATGGTTCGCACCAAAGCCATTTGGATGGTCTTGAGCCTGATCCTCTGCGTGTGGGAGTTTTCGGCAAACATATTCGGACAGTTGGCAAAAAGCCTCTACACCCACCCGACCATATCCGTGCTGATTGACCCATTCCTCGACAACACAATTGGTCAAACAGTCTTCGTGGTGCTGTGGCTATTTTTGGGTGTTGGCTTACTTAGGATTTGGGGTCGCAAATGACCTCCAGCTTCGTAGTAATCACGGGCTATTTAGTCCTGCTAGTCCTCGGAATCATCCTCTGGCTACTTTCAAAGTTTGAGCGCGTAAAGCTCCACAAAGTCGGCGTGCTCATGGACCGCATCCTTCATCACCGGACTACACGTGTGGCAATCATCCTCGCCTGGTGGTGGGTTGGTTGGCACTTCCTGGTGAACCAGGTGGCTCGCTAAACCCCTAATTGATTCTGTTGTCAGGGTTTACGAAAAGGTGAACCAGGTTGCCGATTAGATCTGCGCGAATTACAGCACGAGCAACGTATTTGGAATCGAGTTCGAATGCAAATAGGCCTCTGGCTTTGGTGTCGAATTCGCTGATCTCGCCAATGATCTTGTCTTCAAAGACAACGTCGTAGACCTTCGACTTGATTGGCTTGTTGTCGATAGCCTCGCGGCACTTCAGAAAGACTTTTCCTTGCCAGAATGGTTCGCCGGCAGCCGCGCTGCGCTTCAGAAGCTCAAGACGGTTCGCCACATAAAGCGAGTGCCCATAAATACGGAAATGTTCTTCGTTCTCTGCTGGCTTTAGAAAAACCTGTGGCAAGACAATTTGCTGAGAAATGAATAAGTCAATTTCAGACTCCGCAGCCCCTCTGCGTTCGCCGAAAATACCCATTTGTAGACCTTAAGTTTATATTTATGTTCGCTTAAGCATACAAAATATTACGCTGTAAGGAAT
>JBEDKG010000114.1:0-4392 GCA_041172205.1 Actinomycetota bacterium
GACCGGCACGCTTGTATGCGTTGACCAACAAGACGTTGCCCTTTTCGCCGCCAATCACATCCTCACTGCCGGCCATTAGCAGAATCGGAATGTCAGCGGGCATCTTGCGAGAAGGGGTGCCGAGCAAGGCCAGAGTGTTGGTGATGCCAAAGACCTGCATTGCGGTGTCTGGGAAGTTCAACGGGTCTTTGCGGAACTTCTCACCGATAGCGCGATCGCGGCTGAGCCACTGGCCCCCGCCAGATTCGATTCCGGCTTTTTTGTCTTCGGCTTCGTATTTTTTGTTGAAGCCGCCACTTGGCAAGATTCCTGGCAGCAATAGCGTCGAACCGGTTAGGACAGCGAAGTCATACTCGTCTGAGAACTTATTGAGGATGCGCTGCACAATCATCGAACCCCAGCTGTGGCCGAGCAGAACGAGTTGAGCTTCTGGATGCTCGCCGCGAATCAGGTGACTCAACTGTCGAACTGCCGCGAAAGTAGCCGGCATTCCCCCTGGGCCTAGGTTGCCCTGCTTCTTGATCAGACCCTTCGAGCGCATGTTCACACCGGTTACGCCGTGGCCGCGGTGATCGTCTGCATAAACCCCGAAGCCGGCCTTGTTTAGCGCCTCGGCTAAGTGGTCATAGCGACGAGCGTGCTCGCCGAGACCGTGTGCAATCTGAACGATGGCCTTCGGGTTGGCCACCGGCCACTCATAGAAGGTGATTTCAACTCCGTGAGAGTCGGTGAGGGTTCGCACCAGCGGCAAAGTTGTCATGCCTAAAGAATAAACCCGCGGGCACGGGTCAAAAGCATCCAATTCCTAACAAAAAGTGAACCAAAGGCAACCTAAACAACGCCGAAAAGAACACTTCGCTAGCGATTGATTAACTGGTGCGCCCCGGGCCGAGTTGCCATTTGTTTACTTTCTAAACTCACCTTGTGAAGCTAAAAATCAGCGTTATCGGCCTTGGTTACCTTGGTGCCACAACAGCCGTCGCCTTTGCAAAACTCGGGCATGAAGTCATCGGAATCGACTCCGATCTAGCGAAACTCGAGAGTCTCTCGGCCGGCAAGGTTCCGTTCTATGAACCGGGTCTAGACGAGGCGCTTCTGGAGGTTCTTGCCAGCGGAAACCTTCGTTTCAAAACTGCTCACGACGAAGAATCTCGTGAAGCCCTCGTTCACCTGCTCTGCGTGGGAACCCCACAGTCCAAGACTGGTCTTGGCGCTGACACCACATACCTGTTCAATGCGCTCGATGCACTTGCACCGTACTTGAACGAAGACGCCCTCGTCGCCGGCAAGTCAACCGTGCCAGTTGGCACCGCCGCCGAGTTGGCAGCTCACCTGCGCACCAAGGTCAACTTCGAGCCTCACCTTGCCTGGAACCCAGAGTTCCTCCGCGAGGGCACCGCTCTGCAAGACAGCCTGCTTCCTGATCGCATCGTGATTGGCGTCAAAGAAGCCTGGGCTGAAAAGCTGCTTCGCCTACTTTATGAGCCAATCACCAACCAGGGTGTGCCGCTGTTGACCGTCGACATCCCTACCGCCGAACTCGTGAAGGTGGCCGCCAACTCATTCTTGGCCACCAAGATTTCGTTCATCAACGCGATGGCCGAAATCGCCGAGGTCGCCGGCGCTGACGCAGTGAAGTTGGCCGAAGCGATCGGCATGGATGAGCGAATCGGAAACAAGTTCTTGAAGTCTGGCATCGGGTTCGGTGGCGGTTGCCTGCCGAAGGACATTCGCGGTTTCGTAGCTCGCGCCGAAGAACTCGGTGTCGGCCAAGCCGTTGGATTCCTCAAAGAGGTTGAAGCAATTAACCTCCGTCGTCGCTCGCGTGTAATCGAACTCGCTCAGGAAGAGCTGGGTGACCTAACCGGTCGTCGCGTGACCATCCTGGGCGCAGCCTTCAAGCCGGAAACCGACGACATTCGCGACTCACCCGCGATGGCCGTTGCCGAGCAGTTCTGGATGGCTGGGGCGAAGGTCGTCGTTCACGACCCGAAGGCGCTCGAAAACGTCCGCCGCGTTTACCCGCAGCTTGAAACCGAGGACGACCTAAACGCTTCGGTTCGCGGTGCTGAGATTGTTGTTCTGACCACCGAGTGGAAGCAATACCGCTCTGCTGACCCAATGCTGCTCGGTCAGCAAGTCACCAACCGTCTGATCATCGATGGCCGAAATGCTCTTGACGTGGCGGCTTGGCAAGCGGCCAACTGGCAGGTCATCGCCCTGGGTCGCAACCTCGACAGAATCCCGGCACTGGTCTAAACCTAAAATGCCAAAGACCCTAATTCGCAAGTATGTGGCGATTGGCGACTCGCTCTCCGAAGGGCTTGGTGACTGGGGCTTTGAATATGGCCGAGAAGGTTGCGGCTGGACAGACCGACTAGCCGGGCTGCTCGGCGAACAGGCTGCCACCTATGGACAAGACCTTGAGTATGCAAACCTAGCCATCCGTGGCAGCAAGATGCTCGAGATTTTGACCGCGCAGCTCGAAGATGCAATCAAGTTGCAACCCGACCTCGTCACCATAATGGCCGGCTCGAATGACCTGATGAAATCGCGCAAACATCACCCTGCGCTGCGAGCGCTGTTGCGCGGGGCGATTGAAAGACTGCTCGCCAACGGCTCTCAGGTTGTGGTTGCAAACACGATCAACCCCTTGCACCTGAAGGTGTTTCGCAAGCTCGCTCGACGAGCCGAAAGCATGACCAATCTGATCGAAGAAACCGCAGCCGAATACGGTGTTCCGGTGCTCGACGTTTTCCGCATCGAGAAGTTCAGCGATCTTTGTTTCTGGGCTGAAGACATGGTGCACTTTTCGGGTTATGGCCACACCCGCATTGCAAACAAAGCGGCCGACTTGCTTGGCCTGTCTCACAGGTTTGAAGAAGAGGAAGAGTTGGAGATGCTCGGCCCCGGCCGCAGTTTTTTCGACACTATTAGATGGGTGTGGATCTATGTTTTGCCGTTTATTGGTAGACGCCTTCGAGGTGCTTCGTCGGGTGACGGGCTCGAGCCCAAGTATCCACAGTGGACCAACTATTCAAATGATGAGTGGCCCCAGCTTGTCGCTGCCTAACTTGAATCGCTAGATAGAGCGCTTGTTTTTGATTCGCTCTCGCAGCACTTCGATCGGAAGCGGCAGCGAAGAAAGAATCACGAACCCGAGGATGAATGACTCGATGTGAGTCTTCACGAAGTCGATTCCACCGAGCAGGTAGCCGGCGGTCATCACGCCACCAACCCAAACTGCTCCACCGATTAGATTCAACTTGAAGAATCGCTTCGGGTTGAAGCTGGTCATCGCCACGAGCATCGGAATCAGAGCACGCAACACCGGCACGAAGCGGGCCAGGACGATCGCTCGAGCACCATATCGAATGAAGAATTTCTCGGTGCGTTCTTGAGTCTTTTGGTTAAAGATGAAGCCATCCTTGCGATTAAAGAGCGCTCGCCCGGTGCGCTTGCCGATCATGAACCCGACCTGCGAACCCGCCACGGCCGCAACGAAGAGGATCAACACGGCCAACGGAAACGGGAAACCGGAGAGATAGTTCGCGAGCGTTAAACCCAGGATGAAAAGCAGCGAGTCGCCGGGCAGGAAAGAACCGAGGATAGTGGCTGTCTCAAATAAGATAATCAGTGCTGCACCAAAGACAGCCAGGTTTCCGAGGTTGTCGATGATGGTTTGCGCGTCGAATGGATTCACGCCTTCTTTGCCTTCTGGTCCGAAATAGCAACCGTGTAGTGCTCGAGTAGTTTGTCGTTGTTTCGCTCCCAGGTGCGGCCAATGACAGACTCGCGAGCCTGCTTAGCGATGCGTCGACGAAGAACATCGTCTTCGAGAAGTTCCAGCAGACGGACGCGGTATGGGCGAGGTTGATCTGGGTCGACCAAGTAGCCGGTCACGCCATTCTCAATCAAGTGAATCGGGCCGCCCCTGGCCGGTGCAATTACCGGCAGCTGGCTGGCTTGTGCCTCTTGGATGGTCTGACCAAAGGTTTCTTCGGTGCCGAAGTGCACGAAGACATCCAACGCCGCATAGGCATTTGCAAGGTCTTCACCTTCAAGACGGCCGGCGAAGGTCACCGGACGACCCGCAAACTTGGCTTCTAGTGCTGCCCGCTCCGGCCCGTCGCCAACAATCAAGAAGTCAACTCCTTGAACTCCGAATAGTTCGGCCATTCTCGCAACCTGCTTTTCGGCAGCCAAGCGCCCGACGAAACCCACCAACAGATTTCCCGGTTTTACATACTTGGACCGAAGAGCTTCAACCTCGATGCTTTGCTTGCGAGCCGGGTCAAAAGCTTTCAGGTCAACTCCACGACCCCACACATCTACCTTTCCGGCGTTGAGCGCGGTCAGTGATGCTGCGGTTTCGGGCGTCGGGGCCAGGGT
>JBEDKG010000115.1:0-2784 GCA_041172205.1 Actinomycetota bacterium
GAGAACCAAGCCGCTGCAGTCAATGATCTCGCCGTGCTCATCGTGACCGACAGCGGTGATGTGCTCACCGTCGATGGAAACGTTGGCGGTCTTGCCGTTGGCTAAAGTTACATTTTTCAGTGTGACGCTCATTTACGCGTTCCTCTCATTGCCAACTAGGTGATACAAAACAGCCATTCGAGCGCTGACACCGTTTCTAACCTGATCTAGGACGGTCGAATTCGGGCTGTCGGCACAGTAGCTGTCTATTTCTAATCCTCGGTTCATTGGCCCTGGGTGCATTACTAGTGTTTCCGGTCTCATTCTTTCGAGACGTTCTCGGTTCAAACCCCAGAGTCTTGCGTATTCCGCTTCGCTTGGGAAGAAGGACGCGTGCATACGTTCGCTCTGAACACGAAGCATCATCACGGCGTCGAGGTGAAGCTCTTCGATCGCGTGGTCGAAGTTATGGAATGCGCTTGTTGCCTGCTTACCCAGAGCACTTGGCAGCAGAGTTGGAGGAGCGATTAGGTGGACCTTTGCTCCAAGAGTCTTGAGCAAAATCAAGTTACTTCGAGCTACTCGGCTGTGAGCTATGTCACCGACGATTGCAACGTTAACTCCGTCTAGCCCCTTGCCGGAAGCGGAACCGAAGAGTCTTGTTCGCAGGGTGTAAGCGTCTAGGAGCGCCTGAGTTGGGTGCTCGTGGGTACCGTCGCCGGCATTGATAACCGAACCATCGAACCAATCACTGTTGGCTAGCGTGTGAGCGGCCCCAGACGAACTGTGACGCATCACCACGATGTCGGCGGAAATAGCCGCCAATGTCTGAACAGTGTCCTTCAAGCTCTCACCCTTGGAAACGCTTGAACCCTTGGCAGAAACGTTCACAACATCGGCAGAAAGTCGCTTCTCCGCAACCTCAAAAGAGACTCGAGTACGAGTGGAGTCTTCATAGAAGAGGTTGACCACGGTTTTTCCGCGGAGCGTTGGAAGTTTCTTCACATCTCGCTCGCTAACCGAAGCCATCTCGGCTGTGGTGTCTAGCAACTCAATGGCATCGTCACGGCCCAAATCGGCCGCCGAAAGTAAGTGCTTCAAATTCATCCCTCAATCACCACAGCATTCTCGGTATCGGTTTCGTCCAAGCGAACCTGAATGCGTTCGTCTAGCGAGGTAGGAAGATTTTTGCCAACGTAATCGGCCCGAATCGGAAGTTCCCTGTGACCACGGTCGATTAGGACAGCCAGGCGTACCGCGCTTGGGCGTCCGAACTCGTTCAACGCGTCTAAGCCAGCGCGCACTGTTCGACCACTGAAGAGTACGTCGTCAACGAGAACGACAGTTTTACCGTCAATGCCGGAAACAGGAAGTCGAGTCTGGGTGATTTCTTTATCCGGCTTTGAAGCTAGGTCGTCTCGGAAGAGCGTCACGTCTAGTCGTCCGTAAGAAGCTGCTGCATCAAAGTCTGGGTAGCTGGCTTGGATGGCTTTAGCAATGCGCTCCGCTAGCCACACGCCGCGCGTTGGAATACCCAAAATAAGAAGGTTTGATGTGCCACGATTGGCTTCGACGATTTCGTGAGAAATGCGAGTGACAGCGCGATCAATGTCGCTGCTAGTCAAGACGGTGCGTGTGGACACGCCCACCTCCTTCTCCGCCTCACAGGACGGTTTTAAAGGATGTTTGTATAAGTGTAACTAAAGAGCCTTGCGTGTGCCAGCAACGCGCGACAAAAGCCCGTTAATGAAGCCGCCAGACTCTTCAGTTGAATACTCTTTGGCTAATTCAACGGCTTCGTTTACAACAACCGCTGAAGGCGCCTCAGAATGCAAGATTTCCCAAATAGCTACACGCAGAATGGCACGGTCAACGTTTGGCATACGCTCAATTGACCAACCTTCTGAATAGGTTTCCAGAAGTTCATCAATTTCGTCGTAGTTCTCAATGACGCCAAGAACAATTTCCTTAGCGTAATCAAAGATTGGCTCTTGGTTCTGACGATCAGCAACCTGCTCACGAGTTTGCTCAAGCAGAGTCTCCGGAGAGACCTTGCGCAAATCCGCGGCATAAATAGCGTCTACAGCGCGCTTTCTAGCCTTGCTTCTGGAGCTCACCTTAGTCGCGTTCGCGGCCGAGGTACTCGCCGGTGCGAGTGTCTACTTTGACGCGGGTGTTGTTCTCAACGAACAGTGGAACCTGAATCTCAAGACCGGTTTCCAAGGTCGCAGGCTTAGTTCCACCGGTTGAGCGGTCACCCTGAAGGCCTGGCTCGGTGTAAGTAATGGTTAGAACTACCGACGAAGGAAGTTCAACATAGATCGGGTTCCCCTCGTGCATAGCAACGGTTGCAGCCTGGTTCTCGAGTAGGTAGCCAGAAGCCTCGGCAACAACCTCAGGGCTGAGTTCTACCTGCTCGTAAGTTCCCTTGTCCATGAACACGAATGAAGAACCATCGTTGTATAGGTATTCCATGTCGCGCTTGTCAACGTTTGCGGTTTCAACCTTGGTTCCAGCGTTGAAAGTCTTGTCGACCACCTTGCCAGACATAACGCTCTTCAACTTGGTGCGAACGAAAGCTGGACCCTTACCAGGCTTTACGTGCTGGAATTCGACGACGGTCCAGAGTTGTCCGTCGATGTTTAGAACCATGCCGTTCTTTAGGTCGTTAGAAGTTGCCACGAAAATGCCTCGCTAATTGAGTGGGATTGTTGAGTATAAGTTTACTGGGAATGCCTAGACGATTGCGCCCAGAGCCAAGAGATATCCCTTAATTCCAAGACCCGCAATCACGCCGGTTGCAAC
>JBEDKG010000116.1:0-2840 GCA_041172205.1 Actinomycetota bacterium
CGGTTGAGGCGCTGAAGGTCTTTCGGCTGAACCTGCCAACGAGGGCCGGCAAGCAGGCGCATTAGATACGCTCCGGCATTCGGGTAGTGAATGACTCGCAACGTTGCAACCAGGTCCACAATTTCAGGAGACTCCAGCAGGCCACCGAGACCTACGACTTCTACGTTTAGACCAGCCTGACGAAGTTCGTGCTCAAACACGGCCATCATGTTTCGGCTTCTCATCAACACTGCGGCGGTCGGCAGTTCGCCTTCCGCGTTGGCAACCATGCGTTCGAGTAGCCATTTCGCAGCGAACTTGGCTTCATTGGAAACCTCGTCGGCGAACTTGATTGTGATTTGACCGTCTTTGGCGAAACTCGATGGGCGAAGCGGCTGAACGTTCACCTTTGGAAGCGGTGGTCGTGCTGCTAAAAACTGTGCTGGCACATTTAGCGGACCCAAAATCCGGTTGGCAAGGTCTAGAACCACCTTTGGGTTTCGCCACGACGTGGTGAGAGTAAGCTGCGGCACTTCCTGGCCTGGAACTCCAAACATTTGCAGGAAGTCGGCCAGGTTCGAAGCGCTGGCACCACGCCAGCCATAGATTGACTGGTTCGGGTCTCCTACAGCGAGCACGGATTTGCCGGCAAAGATTCCCGCTAGCAAACGAGTCTGAAGGGTGCTGGTGTCCTGGAATTCATCCAAAAGAATTTGGGTGTACTGCGTGGTTTCTCGAGTTACGACGGTATCGCCAAGCTCACGCACCGCACGTTCGGCTAGCGCGACCTGGTCTGAGTAGTCGATGTAACCGCGCTTGCGCTTTTCATCGATGAAAGCCTGAGCGAGGTTGGCAAGCATTGGGGTTTCCAGTGAACCAGAGAACAGATCGAGCAGACCAGCCGCAATTGGCTGTTCTGGCGAGGTCTTAGTTTTTGCCGAAGGCGGCAACTTCACCATCGACTCGTAGAAGCCCTTGATGTGAGCTTCGATTTCTTCGGCTGTGACGCCGTGATCGTTCATGGCGCCAGCCAAATTCAAAACGTGTGTGACAATCCGACTCAAGGCAATGTCGGAGTCGATCAATCTGGCGTCAACCATCTCGCCATACTTGACTACTACTTCACGGGCAAGCTGGTAACGGCTGGCTTCGGTCAGGAGTGTTGCATCGTCTTCGTAACCAAGGGCAAGTGCGTAATCGCGATAGAGCGAGTTGGCATACGAGTTGTAGGTGGTGATGTTTGGTGCCGCAAAAGCCTTGTCTTCAAATGGCCAAAGGTCAGTCTTCGCCAAATCGTTCAGTGCATTGTTGATGCGCTTAGAAAGTTCAGACGCAGCCTTGCGAGTGAAGGTAAGACCGAGGATTTGTTCTGGTGAACAAATACCGTTCGCAACCAGCCAAACTACTCGAGTGGCCATCAACTCGGTTTTACCGGAACCGGCCCCGGCAACCACAAGGGTTGGTCCGGTGGTTGATGCGTTTTCAACCGCAGCTACCTGTTCCTCGGTTAGCCGAATGCTGGGATCATTCTTGAAAACTTGATAAGCCTGATCGGCTGAAACTTTTCTAGCCTGCATAAGACACCGCCGGGGTTAGAAGGATGCTGCAGTTACCGTAACCATTTGGATCGGTGCAGTGGGTGCCAACGTTGGCTTGGAATAGTGCTTCCTGAGCAGACATTCCAATAATCGCGTCGTCGATAATTGCTCTCATAGATTTTTGTAATTCTTCATTTTCGGTAAGCGAAGTCTGGGCATTGGTCGAGAACTTCTTCCCGCCAACTAGTAGCAGCGATGCACCTTCCAGCGTTGCCGGCTGCTCAATCAGTTCGTCGAACTGGTGTTCCATAAAAGCGAGCTGATAGAGGCCAAGCTGAGAATTCTCGTTTGCTTTGCCACTGGCATAGGTCTTGAGGTCAACGATCATTACCTGACCGTCTGGGCCCTGCTCAACCCGGTCAACGCGACCGCGGATGTGTGCTCGACCTAGGTCGAAGTCGATTAGAACTTCAGTGCCGACCAAGCGATAGTTCTTTTCGGCACGGTCGTCCAGGTAGCCAACCAAGTTTTCAACCATCTTTTTGGCCTTACGAATTTCGCGCTTTTCATCCCAAGACGCCTCGAACTCGAGGGTGTGCCACTTGGACTCCACGCCCTTCCAAAGTTCTTCGTAAGTGTTAGTTTTTGCCTCTTCGAGAACCTTGTGAAGCAGTGTTCCGAAGTTGGCCTCGAAGCTCTTGTCGGTGCCGCCGTGAGCTTGCATGAACCAGTGAAGCGGGCACTTGATAAATGCATCTACCGCTGATGGGTAGATCCAAACCTTTCCAGTTTCGTCTTCGTCCAGAGGAACCAGCGCTTCTGGACTGTCGAAGGTGAGAATGCCGGCCCACTGATCTGGGTGTGCTCCAGGCTGGTTATCTAGAGCTAGCCGAGCCAGTGCGTAGCCAGCCTCTAGGCGTTCGGCTTCGTTGGTTGTGGTTACTAGTTTGCGACGCAGAGTTCCAACCAAACCGCGCAGGGTCTGGCTCGATTCTGAGTACGACGAGTTATCTGGAACGTTTCCAACCAAAAGTCGCATGAATTGAGAAACCTGAGTCTCATCGCCGTTCACCGCAGAGACCAAAAGGTAATCTGATGCAGCACCAACTGCCTTGTGGAGCATGCGAAGCTCGTCGTTCAACTCAGAACGAGCTTCGTCTGGGCTTTTACCAGCTAGGACTGAATCTAGGGTTAGGGCTCCAAGTAGCGACGAACGAGGCTTGAGGTTCGGCCAGACTCCCTCAACCAATCCAGGCAGCGCAACCAACTTGAAACGTCGACCGATCATGGACGAACTAGTTGCCAGTAGAACCTTTTCATCGT
>JBEDKG010000117.1:0-3469 GCA_041172205.1 Actinomycetota bacterium
GGCTCAAGCCATTTTTCGCCAAAAGGGTGGTGTTCAGCTTGAGGTTGATGCGCTTAACCTTCATGCCAGCCACGTTTACGTCGCGAACGCCCTTGATGTTTCCGAAAATGCTCGGAGCCACGTCTTCAAGAATCGGACCAAGTTTTTCGTTGTCCGCGCTAGAAATACCAATTGAAATGATCGGCACGCTGTCGAATGAGCCGGCAACCACTCGTGGTTTCGCAGCTTCAGGAAGAGAAGACTGAACGCTTGCGATTACCGAGTTCAGGTTTTCTTTTACTTTTGCTGTCGTGGTTCCGTATTCGAACTCAACTCGAACGATTGAAAGGTTGTTCTGTGAAGTCGAGGTGGTGGTGACCAGGCCGTCTAGGGTTCGAATCTGAGCTTCGACTTTTTGGCTAACCGTCTTGTCGATAACCTCAGCCGATGCGCCAGGGTAGGTGGTGATGATTGAAGCCTGTGGAGTCTCAAAGGAAGGAATCAACTCTTGCTTCAGGCTGGTCATCGACATCACGCCGAAAGCAGCAATGATGAGAGTGATTAGTGCCACTACCGAACGGTTTGCGAGGCTGAGTTTGGCTAAACGATGCATGTGATACTCCTGTGGTTTCTCTACCAAGACTAACCGCGTTTAGCGGCATCAAATTCCCTAGCCGAAGATAGTTGGGAAGAAGTCGGTGACCTGAATTGTGAACACGAATACCGCAATTCCACCGGCGATGTAGAGCCAGTTTTTGTTGGCTCGTTTCCAGAGTTTTTCGTCCTGGCGGGCAAACATACCGATAATCGCAATCAGGATTACTGGCAGTGGAATCAGAATGAACGAAAGTTGCCCGTAGAGTTCAGATTTCCCAAGAAGAGCATTGACGATCTGGCCACTCCAAGACGAAATTAGAGTTGCGAATGCGAGTGCACCAACACCGCCTGGGATGAATTCGTGAATCCACTTGAAACTTGGAAGCTCTGGGAAGACCAAGCCAATAATCCCCGGTAGGAAGATTAGGAAGGTGCCCACCCAAAGGTGCCAGCCCATACCAACCATTCCACCGATCATTAGAACCAATACGGATGCCTTGAGTAGAAGCGAGGCCCAAGGCTGCCAAGCGAAGGTCCCAGGAACTTCGGTTGGGTTGATTCGGTTCAGGCGATCTGGCGCCAACTTTGCTGCTGCCTCTTCAACCAGCACGCGGGTAATTGCTACCGCAGCAATAGCTAGGGCAATCGGTTTCACGTCTGCACTCAATGGCACCGTTGCGCCAGCGAACGCCGAAACCGATCCGACCAAGCTCATAACCGTGAGCACCGAAATGAATCCGATTAGCGCGAGGTCGATGACGCGCTCCCAAGCATCGCTCAGGTTTTCGATCGCAGGTCTACGAATCTTGCGGAAAGTTGTGGCCATGATGCTTGGAGCAAAACCGAGGATGAACATTGCCAGTAGGTATCGAATATCGCCAATGCCGCTGGTTGGAAGGGCGATGAACGAGGTGATAACGAATGCCGACATTGCAAGGATGCCGAACAAGGCGTCCAAAGTTCCAATCGCCATGATTGCCAACAAGATGCCTATTCGACCGCTGGTGGCCATGCTGCTGGCGCTTGGGTCCACCGCTGCGATACCCAGGACAACCGCTGCGAAGTAGGCGATTCCCATAATCGAACCAACAAGTGCGCGAAGGTAGGAACCATCGTTGATGATTCGGCTTAGCACTGGCGAGACCTGAGCAGATCGTTCGATCCAATTAGTCATCGGTCTGTCTAGAGCGGTAAGTGCGTTAATTCTCCAGATTTTTAGTCTGTCGACGAGTCCAGCACCTTCGGTCTCAAAATCGTCGTGATCGGCTTCTAGGTTTCCGTAGTCGCCACTTTCACTATCGTCGCCGCTACCATCGCCGCCACTCGAAGATGACGAAGACGATGAAGAGGAGGAAGATGATGACGACGACGTGCCGCCACCGCTAGTACGGGCACCAGAAGATGTTCCACCACCACCGCGGGTTCCGCCGGCCGAACCTCCGGATGTTGAACCAGCCGAAGAAGCTGCGCCACCGGCAGCGCTAGCTGCAGCTGCAGCGCCTGCGGCGGCAGCCGAAACCAAAGCCACCGAAGCTACAACCGAGGTCACCTGTTCAACCTGAGCAGCTGCGGCCGCTGGCGTGACCGTGCTGGCTGGGTCAATGCCCATCTTGGCGTAGAACTCTGGGTCGTTAGTCAGGGCATCGGTGAGTTGAGTCTCGGTAGGTGCAACCTGGGAGATTTCTTCGAGCATCAAGGTCTCAGTGATTTGGAAGTAAACAGCTTTCTCGAAAGTCGTGCCGTCCGGTTTAGTTGAAGTCAAGGTAATCGAGTGCCAGCCAGGTTCCAAACCTGCAGGAATCTTGGCCTGTTCAGACACGGTTCCCTGGGTAGTAGCAGTTCCAGTTGCAATCGTCTGTGGAGAAGATCGAAGCACTACTTCATAAGGTGCAGCCGGCTTCAAGCCACCGCTGGCAATAGTGATTTCCTTACCGGTAATAACGTCACCGATTTTCGCTGAAACATCAATTTGTGTTTCCGCTCCAGCCACTTCGACACTCATCGGTTTGTAAGCGGTTGTGCCAACGGAGTTGATCGCTGAAACCACGAAGTTGTAGCTTCCGCCGTTGGTGATTACACCGCTTATCTCGCCGGTATTGGCATCCAGAGAGAGACCATCAGGAAGAGCCCCTGAAGTCACCGCGAACGTCGGCGTTGGGAAGCCGGTGGCGACAAGCTTCACGGAAACTGTGTCACCCAAGTTGAAGGAAGTTGGCATCTCTCCGCGAATAAAGACCGGAGCTTGCTGAACCGTTATGCTTTCAGGCATCGACAAAACGCCAACTGAGTTTGTAGCCTCAATTACGAATGAGTAAACACCAGTTGAGGTGCTAGTTCCGGTGATTGCTCCAGTGCCGGCATTCAACTTAAGACCCGGTGGTAGTGCTCCAGATTTTAGCGAATAGGTCGGAAGTGGGTAGCCGGTGGTGGAAACGCCGTCGGTGAACGCTTTACCAAGATCTGTGGTTGAGGCAACTACATCATCAAACATTGTTGGTGGTTGGTTCACGATCAAGGCGTAGTTCTCGGTGGTCACCGAAGCGCTACCGCCTGTTGCCTTCACCTTGAAGTTATAGAGGCCACCTAGGCTCGGGTGTCCGGTAATAGCGCCGCTACCCGAGTTGAGCTCAAGGCCGAGGGGTAGGGAGCCTTCAACAATCTCGTAGGTTGGCGCAGGGAATCCACCGAAGTGAACCGCATCGGCGTAGTTCGCTCCTGCCAAGATGAGAAGTTGCAAGGTGTCGTCGATGACATAAGGAGTTTGAATAACCGAGATGGTCTTGGTTATCTCCACGCTGTCGACAACGTTAGTTGCTCGAATTGTGAAAGTGTATTCGTCGCCAGTGGTTGGGGTTCCGTGAAGTGTTCCATCGGAATCCAACGTGAGGCCAGC
>JBEDKG010000118.1:0-2607 GCA_041172205.1 Actinomycetota bacterium
GTTTTGGAAACAGTCTCTGGGGTAAAAACTATCGACGAGGTTCTGCCAGATGCCTTTGGCCCTCGCGACCTAGAGGAGCGCAAGTAATGTCATTCGACGCAATTCAGCTAATCATTCAGAAGCGCGAACACGGCGAACTTTCTACCGAGGGCATCAACTGGCTGGTTGAAAACTACACCAAAGGCCTAGTTGCCGACGAGCAGATGAGTGCCATGACCATGGCCATTTTGCTGAACGGAATGAACCGCCGCGAAATCAAGGACCTCACCATGGCCATGATTGCCTCCGGTGAAACACTCGACTACTCGAAGCTTGGTGTGCCAACCGCCGATAAGCACTCAACCGGTGGCGTTGGCGACAAGATCACCCTTCCGCTGGCTCCGCTGGTCGCAGCATTCGGCGTGGCAGTTCCTCAGCTCTCTGGCCGTGGCCTCGGTCACACCGGTGGAACCCTCGACAAACTTGAGGCGATCCCTGGTTGGCGAGCAGCACTTTCGAACCAAGAGATGTTCGACCAGCTTCAGGATGTTGGCGCGGTTATTTGTGCTGCGGGCTCGGGCCTGGCACCTGCCGACAAGAAACTCTATGCGCTCAGAGATGTGACCGGAACTGTTGAAGCCATTCCGCTGATCGCGTCATCGATCATGTCGAAGAAAATCGCCGAGGGAACTGGAGCACTAGTACTCGACGTCAAGGTTGGTTCCGGCGCGTTCATGAAAGACTTCGCCAAGGCTGAAGAACTTGCCAAGGTCATGGTTCAAATCGGTCAAGATGCCGGCGTCAAGATTTCAGCTCTACTCACCGACATGTCCACCCCGCTCGGTCGCAAGATCGGTAACGCCCTTGAGGTTGAGGAGTCGGTTGAAGTTCTAGCTGGAGGCGGTCCAAAGGACGTAGTTGACCTCACCGTGCTCCTTGCCGAAGAGATGCTTCGCCTTGCTGGAAAACCAGACCAGGACGTTCGTGCAGCCCTAAACGATGGTCGCGCCATGGACAAATGGAACGCCATGATTTCAGCCCAAGGGGGAGACCCAAAGGCAGCGCTTCCAAAGGCCAAGTTCGAGCACGTAGTGACGGCCAACGAAACCGGAGTTCTTTCCAAGCTAGACGCACTTTCGGTTGGAATCGCCAGCTGGCGTCTTGGTGCCGGTCGCGCTCGCAAGGAAGACCCGGTTCAGTTCGGCGCAGGTATTGTGCTGAACAAGGTTCAGGGCGAATCGGTCACCAAGGGTGAGCCGCTGATGACTCTCTACACCGACGACGAAGCCCGTTTCGACCGCGCCATGGAATCGCTTGAAGGCGGCATTGAGATTGGTGCCACCGCTCCCGAGCGCAAGTTGCTACTCGGTCACATTCAGGGCTAGAAAGCCGCGTCTAAGGCCTGGTGAAGGTCTTTTAGTAGGTCGTCCACGTTCTCAAGCCCAACCGATAGACGAACTGTTCCATCGGTGATTCCAGCCTTCGCGCGAACCTCAGGGCCAAGGCGCTTGTGAGTGGTGGTTGCCGGGTGTGTGGCCAGCGACTTTGAGTCTCCAAGGTTGTTCGAAATGTCGATAACCTGAAGCGCGTTCATGAATTTGAAGGTCTGTTCCGCGGTTGCGTCGAAGGTGATGGCAACCATGGAGCCGCCGCCCTTCATCTGCTTCTTGGCGATTTCGTAGCTCTTGTGACTCTTCAAGAATGGGTACTTTATTGACGCCACCTTCGGGTGGTTCTCAAGTGCTTCGGCGATTGCCAGAGCGTTAGAGCTCATGCGCTCAACACGCATTGTCATGGTTTCCAGAGACTTTAGTAGCACCCAGGCGTTGAATGCGCTCATCGAAGGGCCAGTGTGACGGATGAACGGCTTTAGGTGCTCGTTGATGTACTCGTGAGAGCCCAGTACAGCGCCGCCAAGGACGCGTCCCTGACCATCGATGTGCTTGGTTGCCGAGTACATGATTACGTCGGCACCGAGCTTCAGTGGGCTTTGTAGCACCGGAGAAGCCATCACGTTATCAATGATGACGGTTGCGCCAACCTTGTGTGCAAGATCAGAAACCATTCGAATATCCACGATTTCCATCAGCGGGTTGCTTGGGCTTTCAATGAAGACAACCTTCGCGCCACCCTCGAGAGCTTTGGCCCACTCGGCTGGGTCGTTACCTTCAACCAGAACGGTTTCAACGCCCCACTTCGGCAAGATTTCGGTGAGAACCACGTAGCAGGAAGAGAACATTGCCATCGAAGCAACGATGCGGTCGCCGGCCTGGACCAAACACGCCACGGACGCAAACATGGCGGCCATTCCCGAGGCAGTTGCCTTGCAGGCCTCCGCGCCCTCGATATCAGCTAAACGGCGTTCGAACATGGCAACGGTTGGGTTGTCGAAACGTGAGTAAAGGAAATGCTCGGTTTCATCGGCGAACGCAGAGGCTGCTTGCTCAGCCGAGTCGTAGGTAAAACCTGAGGTTAGGTAAAGCGCTTCACCGGTTTCCCCGAAGCCACTTCTGGCCAAACCGCCACGAACCGCAACGGTGTCTGGGTGAAGTTCCCAACTAGCAGGGTTAGCGTCAACAGGCGACTGGTAGCCCCAGGGGCGGTTGCGTTTGGTCATTAGTAAATATT
>JBEDKG010000119.1:0-4315 GCA_041172205.1 Actinomycetota bacterium
AGGCGGTCGTGGCATGGTCGGTAGTCGAGGCAGTGGGTGATTAGGCTGCTGCGCTCGGTGGCACTGCCAAGGTAGACCGGCTTCGAGGCGTTCCAGGTGAGTTGGTGTTTCAGTTCTGCTGGGAAAGTTTGGTCGGTGCCCCAAGGAATCAGCGTGAAGCGGCCGTCTTTATCGAAATGGACGTAGTGGTTGTTACGCATGTAATCGCCGTAGCCGTCCCAGTGGCTGAGGAAAATTTCGGTGGCCAGGAAGCGAAGTACTCGCTCGGAATCGGAAGCCTTTTGGAAAGCTTGCCACCACTCTTTGCCAGAGAGCAGGTGAAGTTTGCCGGCGGTGAGAACATCGGTTCGATCTGAGCTACCGAAGCTGGTTACGTAGCAGGAGTTGGTGGGTGTTAGGTCGCAGGGGCGTTTGCCGGAGTAGAGGTGTTCTGTGGAATCGAACCAGTGCTTCAACATAACGGTGTCGACCGATTCGAGGTTGAGATAGAGACCCTGGTAGGCGCCATCGATTTTGACTCGGGTGTAACCGGCTCTAGCCGCTGGGACACCCATCGCGCGGAATAGGCGGTAGGCGGTGACTTCACGAACCTGAGACTCGTCTTGCATCATGGCGTTCAGGGTCAAGCGCTTCAGACCCATGAAGGTTTGACCCTTCACAAAGGCGTCGAACCGAATCTTCAGCGACATCTTTTCGAACTTACGAGTGTAGGTGCCTTTGAGGCGAACCCCGACGTTGTAGAGAACCGTGTATTTTTTAGAACCGGACATCGTGATCTTTACGGTGGCGTGACGATAAACCGGACTGTTCAAGAATTTGTGGGTGAGCGCGGGTTCACCAATCTGGTGCATGACCGAAACCGTGAACGGCTTCAGTGGGTCGAAGAGAACGGCAGCTTCGTCTTTGCCCTCTTGCAGGACCGATGTTTTGGTGTGCGCTGACGCCGCGGTGCCGTAGGTTCCTAAAAGAATTACAACGGCAACAATCAGGAGACCGATGCGTTTAGCCATGTAACAACGATTTTACTAGCGGACCCTGCTTGTGGCCTTAGAGGTCTTGGAGGCTTCAGCGTAGTTGCTTTTGGTGCCGGTTACCGTGACCGTGATGGTGTGGCCAACGTCGTCGGTGGTGAGCTGGTAGGTACTCGCGGTTTCACCAGGAACTTCAGTTCCGTCGCTGAGCCATTGATAGGTGAGTGTGGTTCCGGCATCCCACTTACCAGCGCTAACCTTGAGGGTTTTTCCTGACACGGCTTGCCCAGTGATTTTGGGAGTTGGGGTTAGTTTCAGAAGCTGACCGAGCACGGTTCTAGTAACCGATTGGGTCGTTGCGGAGACGTTCGCCTTGGTTAGCGTGGCGGTAATGGTGAGTTCATGGCCAATCTCCGAGGTTAGGACGCGATGGGTGAGCGAGGTGGCGTTCGGTATGTCGTTTCCGTCAAGCTTCCACTGGTAGGTTGCAGTAACGCCAGGTTCCCAAATCGCCTGAGGGGTGGCCTTGATGGTTTGACCTGCGCGGACCACGTTAGGCAAGGTGAGGGTGATCGGCCTTGGCGAGCTAGAGGTTAGGAAATTGGTCAGTGCCTGCTGGCGCTGGGGGATGAAGGTATCTACCCAGCTCTGCTGGCTTTCAAGCGAGGCTTGGCTCTGCCAGTGAAAGTCTGGGTTACTGCTGATGATTGGGTTGATTTTGGCTGCGACCAAATTCTTGTAATTCACCAATTTCACCGAGGTGGCGATTTTGGAAACGTTGATGCCTTCTCTAATTAGAGCGGTGTGGCACGGTGCGTATTCGATGCAGTGGTCAAGCAGAGTGCTTCGGTGATCTGACCAACCGCGGAACACCGGCTGCGAGGCGTCCCAGCGAAGTTCGGCACTTGGGTCTTGAGTGAAAGTTTGATCGAGACCCCAAGGGATAATTGTGAACTTTCCAGTGTCGTCGAAGTGAACGAAGTGGTTATTCTGAACGGCGTCGGTGTAGCCATCCCAGTTGCTGAGAAAGATGTCGGTTGCCATTAGTTTGATCACGCGAGGCATGTCGGCAACCTGATTGATGGTGTTCCACCAAGCTTCACCGTGAAGGTCGGCTGCTGCTCCAGCAACTGCCAGATCGGTTCGATCCATGGGTCCGATGCTCGCTTCGTAGCAAGTGTTGCCAGGAAGGATGTCGCAGTTATAAGGACCCGAGTAGACGTGCTTGGTTGATTTGTACCAACGCTTACCGAAAACGGTGTCAATCGATTCGAGGTTTAGGTAAACACCGAAGTAGGTGCCATCGACCGAAACTTGCGAGTAGCTGGCTCTAGGTGCCGGAACCCCAGCCGCGCGGTAAAGCTTGTAGGCGGTGACCTCGTGGATGAACGATGAGTCTTGCGCCATGTTGTTTAGCGTCAGGCGCTTGAGGCCTAAAAACTTTTGACCAGGTACGAAGGCATCGAACTTGATCTTCATTGGGAATTTCACGTCGTAGCGTGATGCCTGACCTTTGAGGCGAACGCCAACGTTCTTGAGGCTGACCGGCTTTTTGCCAGCGAGAGTGATCTTGATATCAGCATGCTGGTAATCGGCAACGTTCAGGTATTCGAAGGTAAGGGCGGGTCCGCCGGCAACGCGGGAGAGTTCAATTTTGGTCACAGCCAGCGGGTCGAAAAGGACTGCTGCCGAATCGGTGCCTTCTTTGAGAGTAGGCGTGGAAGCCGAAGCCGGAGTGATTCCCGTGAACAGTCCGAGAGTTAGCGCTAAAGCTAAAAGTAAAGCCTTGGCGCGTTTAGCCATGGGTTATGGCTTACCGCGAAGAATTGCCTGCTTGACCTCTGCGATTAGACGAGTAACCTCAATGCCGCGAGGGCAAGCCTCGGTGCAGTTGAAGGTGGTGCGGCAACGCCACACACCCTCTTTGTCGTTCAGAATGTCTAGGCGAACTTCGCTGGCTTCGTCGCGTGAGTCAAAGATGAAGCGGTGAGCGTTGACGATAGCGGCTGGGCCGAAGTACTGGCCGTCGGTCCAGAACACTGGGCAGCTTGAAGTACAGGCGGCGCAAAGGATGCACTTGGTACCCATGTCGAAGCGCTCGCGGTCTTCTGGGCTCTGTAGGCGTTCCTTTTCAGGCTTGTCGCTGGCGATCAGGAACGGCTTGACGTCGCGGAAGGCCTGGTAGAACGGCTCCATGTTGACGATGAGGTCCTTCTCAACTTCAAGACCCTTGATTGGCTCAACGTAGATTGGCTGAGTGATGTCGAGGTCCTTGATTAGGGTCTTGCAGGCTAGGCGGTTACGGCCGTTGATGCGCATGGCATCCGAGCCACAAACACCGTGAGCACAGCTACGACGGAAACTTAGCGAGCCGTCGACTTCCCACTTGATCTTGTGGAGGGCGTCTAGAACGCGGTCGGTGCCGTGAACGGTGACGTCGAAGTCTTCCCAACGTGCTTCCAGTCCGTCTTCTTTGTTGAAGCGACGAACGAACAGCGTGACGGTGAAGCTAGGAACAACGCCAATCTCAGTGTTTTCAGCTACAGCGGTAGACATTAGTACTTACGCTCCATCGGTGGGTAGTTGGTGATGACAACTGGTTTCCAGTCGATCTTGATCTTGGAACCGTTCTTGTAAGCCATGGAGTGAACCATGAACTTCTCGTCGTTACGAGTTGGGTAGTCTTCGCGGAAGTGACCGCCGCGGCTTTCGCGACGTTCCTTCGAGGTGACTACTAGAACTTCGGCAAGGTCGAACAGGAAGCCAAGTTCAATGGCTTCGAGAAGGTCAGTGTTGAAGCGCGAACCCTTGTCCTGAACCTGGATGTTCTTGTAACGCTTACGAAGGTCGGCGATAACCGCGAGGGCTTCGTCGAGTGACTCTTCGGTGCGGTACACCTGAGCGTTCTTGTCCATGGTGTCCTGAAGTTCTTTGCGAAGCACCGCAATCTTCTCGGTACCGGTTGAGTTACGCATCTCTTCTAGTAGGTCGAGAACGCCCTTAGCGGCATCCTTCGGAACTGGAACGTGCTTGGCAGTCTTGGCGTATTCAACCGCTGCAATACCGGCACGCTTACCAAAGACGTTGATGTCTAGAAGCGAGTTGGTACCTAGGCGGTTTGCGCCGTGAACCGAAACGCAAGCACATTCACCAGCTGCGTAAAGACCTGGCACAACCTTCTTGTTGTTGCGAAGAACTTCGGCCTTTACGTTGGTTGGGATACCACCCATTGCGTAGTGCGCGGTTGGGAAAACCGGTACTGGCTCGGTGTAAGGCTCAACACCGAGGTAGGTGCGAGCGAACTCGGTGATGTCTGGAAGCTTGGCGTCGATGACCTCTGGTGG
>JBEDKG010000120.1:0-5795 GCA_041172205.1 Actinomycetota bacterium
GTGAACTGAAAACCAAGCTGGACGCAATTCGTATCGAAGCCGATCGCGCACAGCGCGAAGGTAACTTAGAGCGCGCTTCGCGCCTTCTATATGGAGAGATCCCGGCACTCGAGAAGGAACTGACCGAACTCGAGCAGGAAGAAAACCAAAATAAGGACCGCATGGTCAACGACCAGGTTGGCGAAGACGACATCGCTGCCGTGGTTTCGGCCTGGACCGGCATTCCGACCGGTCGCCTTCTCGCCGGTGAAAGCCAGAAGCTACTGAACCTCGAAACCGAATTGGGCAAACGCTTGATCGGCCAGAAGTCGGCAGTGAAATCTGTGGCTGATGCCGTTCGCCGAACCAAGGCCGGTATTTCCGACCCGAGCCGCCCAACCGGTTCGTTCCTCTTCCTCGGCCCAACCGGTGTTGGAAAGACCGAACTCGCCAAGTCACTCGCCGAATTCCTATTCGACGACGAAAAGGCAATGATTCGTATCGACATGAGCGAATACGGCGAGAAGCACTCGGTCTCCCGTTTGCTCGGAGCCCCTCCTGGGTACATCGGTTACGAAGAGGGTGGACAACTTACCGAAGCCGTTCGCCGTCGCCCATACTCGGTGGTTCTCCTCGACGAAGTTGAGAAGGCTCACCCAGAGGTTTTCGATGTGCTTCTTCAGGTGCTCGACGACGGCCGTCTAACTGATGGCCAGGGCCGAACCGTCGACTTCCGAAACGTGATTCTGATTCTCACCTCGAACCTGGGCTCTCAGTTCCTGATCGACCCAGAACTTACCGAAGAGCAAAAGCGCCTCGGTGTTATGGAAATCGTGCGAAGCCACTTCAAGCCGGAGTTCCTAAACCGCTTGGACGACATCGTGGTGTTCAGCGCCCTAACCCGCGAAGAACTCGGACAGATTGTCGAAATCAACATCGACCGCCTGCTTCACCGTTTGGAGAGTAAGCGAATCCAGCTTGCCGTTACTCCGGCAGCAAGAGCCTGGCTAGCCGACCGCGGTTGGGATCCAATTTATGGCGCCCGTCCACTTCGCAGGCTAATGCAGCAGCAGATTGATGATCAGCTAGCAAATCTCGTACTTTCAGGCTCGATTCACGATGGCGAAACTGTAAAGGTCGACCTAAACGCAGATGGAAACTCCTTAAATTTGGAGACCATCACGCTTACATTGTAAGAATATTGTCCAAACCGAACATATAGAGTTGTTTTGTGGGCTCTTGCGCACCTGGAAAAAGGAATCTCGTGAGCGCCAAGATCAAATCTCTAATCTCTTTCTTTGTTGCACTAGTTGTCGTGTTAGCTGGTCTCGGTGCGCCAGCGCAAGCCACGGGAACAAACGTCAACCTGGTGGTCTCAAATGACACCCTAGATGGGTCCACCATCACAGGCTTTGATGCAAATGCGACCCTTCACCTTGCTTTGATGACCGGCTTAGGTTCACTTACCTGGGCAAACAATAGTTCCTCAGGTGCCAGGCTACTCAGCGACAGCGGCAACACGGTTCAGGCACTTTGGCTGGAAGGTACTCAGGCGCAGCTTAACGCCGCTTTGGATGAAATCACTATTGGAAAACCTTGCGCCGGGAATTACAGTATTTACGCTCAGGTATCAACTGGTCTTTTTGTAAAAAACCCAATTACAAATCACATCTACACAACTAGTAACGACAGTAAAGAATTTGAAGCTGCAATTACTGCTGCTGCAGCCACCCCATTGGCTCCGGGTGGCACAAATAACTTTGGCTATATGGCGACCATTACCGATTCGCTTGAAAACTCGATCGTGAATTTGTTTGGATCCGGTTGGGTAGGGGCCAGTGACCGAACTACCGAGGGCGACTGGAAATGGCTAACCGGCCCAGAGGCTGGAACATCGTTCTACCTCGGACGAGGCGACCAAGATGGTGCGGCGCTAAGTGGCAAGTATGCCGGCTGGGGTGGCGGCGAACCGAACGACTCTAACAATGAGGACTACGCCGAGATCTACGGCGACGGTCGTTGGAATGACATCAACGAGGGTGGCTCCCGAAACTATGTCATTGAATGGGGTGGGATGCCAGGAGATGATCTGAGTTCTGTATCAATCACTTCGGACTCCGTTGCAATTTCCGTGGTGGGCACTCTCTCCGGAAATGGAACTGAAGCAGAACCTTTTCTAGTGAATAACGCCGCAGCCCTATTAGGTGTCGCTGCGTGCGGTGCTGATTCTGCCTACTTCAAACAAACAGCGAACATCACGCTGCCTAGCGATTGGGCCGGCGACCAGGAATTCCGTGGCCACTATGACGGTAATGGGAAGACCATTAGTTACCCAGCAGGTTTCTTGGTTCACCGAAATACCTTCGGAGTTTGGCGTGAAGCCAGTTATTCGAACTCAACAGTTTCAAATCTCACCGTTTCAGGTGACATTGTTTCAACCAGTTATTCAAATGTTGGTTTGCTGTTTGGGTCGGGTTCGGCACAGTTGACTGACATTACAGTGACCGGATCGATTTCAACTAGCGAAGGACGTTATTCAATTGGTGGTGTTGCCGGTGAGTACTGGGGCACTATGAACCGCGTCCATTCGAGCGTGAACCTATATTCAACCAGCGATGGCAATTCATTCGGTGGCCTGGTCGGATACTTCTGGGGTACCATACGCAATTCGACCTGGGATGGCACCATGAACATCGGCGGAACAGGTAACACCTACGCTATTGGCGGTCTAGTTGGGGAAAGTGACTGCATTACGGTCCTGAACTCAAAGGCAACCGGAACCATTACGGTTAGCAATACAGCTGACGCTGTAGGTGGTTTGGTGGGGTCATTCTGTGGAGAAATGTCCGATTCAGTCGCAATGGTAGACATCACTGCAACCACAAGCACCAATGTTGGAGGTGCTGCTGGCCGTGCCAATGGAAATATCAACCGCGTGGCGTCCTATGGCGACGTCTCTGGGCAAGATCGTGTTGGCGGACTGTTTGGTGAAAGCAACTGGAATGGAATTTTCGACGTCTATGCGAGAGGCAACGTTACTTCGTCAGGCAGCGGCGGGTCACTGATTGGTTCACTTTATGGCTCATACCTCAACAAGGGTTATGCGACCGGAACGGTCACTGCGCCAACCTCACGTGGCCTTTACGGAACCTTTGACATGGGTGACACTGTCAAAGTCCACTGGGTTCCAAGCCAATCAACTGTTCCAGAGTCGGCTCCACTGCAAACTGGTGAAGTACCGTTCACAGCACTTGAGAGTAAAGATTTCAACTACTACTTAAATGAAAACTGGGAAATCTCAACAGTATGGAACGCCGAAATTTGGACCATCTGCGCTACTGCCGAAGATGGTTACCCATTCATTTCAGCTTTCTACGCCGAAGATCCTTGCTTGTCAGCACAGACACTGACTCCGACACCGACGATTTCGGGCAGTGGAGTAGAGGGGGCTCAGCTAACTGGAGAACCTGGAACCTGGGATTTGGGCACCACTTTAGTCTTTGCATGGCTTGCCGATGGCAACGTCATTGCAAACCAGACCGGATCGACTTACACACCTGTTGCAGGGGACGTTGGTAAGGTAATTTCCTTCCGAGTTACCAGCACTAAGGAAGGTTTCGGAACGGTTGCCAGAACCTCACTCGGTAAAACTATTTCTGCCTCACCTTCGGTTCCAGAAGCCAGCAATCTTGAAATTACAATTGGTGGATTTGCTGGCAATTCGTGGTGGGTGCCAGCTGGATATTGGAAGAGCATCAGAGCTGGAGTGAAGGGACACAAAACCTCGACGACGGTTACCTGTGTAGGAATTGTGGCACCAGGTGGCTTCAAGTCTTGGCAGAAAAAGCTTGGACTTAACCGTGCAGCATTAGCGTGTGCAGCTGTCAAGCTTCTGAACCCGAAGTTGAAAACAAAACTCAGTTGGAAGATCGCCAGGGCGTCCGACGTAGTTCAACGTGGCATCACCATCAAGTTCCATCGGTAATAAATATTCGCCACAGCGAAAATTCCAAAAGTCTAGTTACATAAATAACTAGACTTTTGGCTATGTCTAACACTGAACAACGTTCTTACGGCCAGGGCGCCCAGGGTGAACCTTCTGCGCCAACTGCAAACAAAGTCTCGCTAGGAAAGCGCATCCGCTACGCTATCGACAACTCCTTCGGAAAGAGCTCGGTCTTCGCTCTCTACATGTTGCTTGCCATTGCAGTGGCGGCGCTGCTAATCGTCCTAATCCGTTTCACACTTTGGCTGATGCCATTCCTGCTCAACCCAGGTGAAGTACCACTTCCTGCACCTGAGTTCAAAGACTTCTGGCAGTCATTCACGTCAATCCTCGGTAAAGGTGGCGAAGGTAACTGGGCAGACCGCATTGTCGGCGTCCTTTACTGGTTCATCGCAATTATCTCTGGCGGTACCGTAACCGGTTTCATCGTTGGTTTGATAAATGCCGCACTGACCGAAATTAAAAAGGGACGCTCACCGATCATCGCTCACAACCACACCCTGATTTTGGGTTGGTCGAACCGCATCTTCCCAATCCTGAAAGAACTTGAGGAAGCTGGTCTGAACCAGCGCAAGAAGCCAACCGTGGTCATCTTCGCAAACAAGACCCGTGAGTGGATGGAACAGCAGATCAAGAACAACGCTGGTTCGCTAAAGCGCCTAGACGTTGTTACCCGCATGGGAGACCTGAACTCGCTTGCTGAGCTGAAGCGCACCAACCTTGGATCGTCGAAGTCAATCATCATCCTTGATGAGGCTTCGGGCTCAGACGCCGGTGCTGTGAACACCGTATTCGCGGTGAAGGCCCTGAGCACCAACCCTACTCAGAAGTTAATTGTTGAGGTCGACGACAAGAACGTTGCTCAGTCGCTAGCCACTGCCACCAAGGGCTTAGTAATTCCAGTTCGTTCGCACGACATCATTGCTCGCGTAACCGCACAGGCCTCACGCCAGCCTGGTTTGGCAGCCGTCATCCTTGACCTGCTCGACTTTGGCGGAGACGAAATTTACTTCCAGAATGTTCCAGCTCTCGCTGGCAAGAACTACAAAGACGCTTTGGTTTCGTTCAACGACGCCAGCGTTATCGGTCTTGCTCACGCAGATGGAACCGTGGCACTAAACCCTAAGGGGACCACCAAACTAAAGGCCGACGACAAGATTATTGCGGTTGCCGAAGACGACGACAAGGTTATCTACACCGGCCCTACCGATCTAGTCGCCAAGTCAAAGCCGGTAGCCGCCAAGATTCCAGCTCGCAAGCCAGAGCACATGCTGGTTATCGGATGGTCATCGATGGGTCGCACCATCCTTAGCGAACTTGCACCATTCATGGTCAAGGGCTCAACCGTTCACATCATTGCCAAGAAGGATTTCGTAAAGAAGTCGGAGACCGAGAACTTAAACTTCGGACACCTAAAGACCACCTTTGCCTACACCTCCGGTGCAATCGATGACATGACCGTGGCTGCCAGCGCCAAGCACTACGACCAGATCTTGGTACTTGGTTACCGCAAGGGTGTAACGGTTGCCGACGCCGATGCACTAACCATGCTCAGCATGCTTCAGCTAAACCAGCTCTTCGAGCAGGACGGTAACGGCGTTGAGCCAACCCGTCTGGTTGCAGAAATTATCGACTCGAGCAAGGCAGAAATCGCTCGCGTTGCAGCGGTCGACGACCTAGTTGTTAGCGACAAGCTAGCCGCTTTGCTAATGACTCAGATCGCCGAGAACGAAGCCTTGGCGCCGGTCTTTGCCGACCTATTCGACGCAGATGGCGCTTCAATCAACCTGAAGCCAATCGAATACTTCGC
>JBEDKG010000121.1:0-5466 GCA_041172205.1 Actinomycetota bacterium
AAGCCGAGCATCTGTGGAGTAATTCGTGAGTCATGTCTAAGGATGTCGCGCGTGGTTCTCCAAAGAGTCTCTGTTCTGACTATGTCGTCCACCGCAGACCCCTTTTCTTTGCTAGCTTTTCACAGGTTATCCACAATTTTGAAACCTGTGCACAATTATGTGCATAACCTTGTGGAAATCTCAAACAGTTATCCACAGGGAGAAATCCACTGGAGTTATTCTGGACACTTGGTCAGGGTTAATGCAAATCCAATCGGCGTGTCTTACGAAGAATTTCAATTTTTACGGTAATTGCAAAAGAATTTGAAAAAAGATCACTAAAAACTTGACCAAACCCACCTTGAACCCTTAGGTTTAAAAGGTTGACTGGCGTACGAGTCTGGCCAAATCAACACAAAGTCGAAACTTCGACACTAACCAAAGACTCGAACAAAGATTTTGGAGTGATCACCAATGTCAAAGCGTACCTTCCAGCCGAACAACCGTCGTCGTGCAAAGACCCACGGTTTCCGTCTACGTATGTCAACCCGCGCCGGTCGCGCCATCTTGGCTGCACGTCGTCGCAAGGGTCGCGTCGAGCTTTCGGCCTAACCACCAGATAGACGGTGCTCGCACGCGAGAACCGGATCAGAGCTGGGGCGGATTTCCGCCAGGCAATGAAAACCGGTGTCAAAGTCTCTGGCAAAGCAACTGTCATCTACCTAAAGCGGGATGAGTCTCTGACTCATGCCCGCTTTGGTTTTATCGTGAGTAAAACCGTCTCAGGTGCCGTCGGTAGAAACCTAATCAAGCGGCGCCTTAGGGCTATCAGTCGAGAATTGGTAGCAAAACACCCATCCGGATTCGATTTGGTTATCAGGGCACTACCCGAAGCCAAAGAGTTCGAGTGGAATAGACTTCAACAAGAAGTGCTGACCAATGCGGAAGCCTTGTTCAGTAAATGAAATCGGTTATTCGCGTAATCGAGTTCATCTGGCTAATACCCAGGAATGCAGTCGTAGCTTTTCTGTTGGGATATCGCAAGTTGATTTCCCCGCTGTATGGAGACGTCTGCAGGTACTACCCAACCTGTTCGGCCTATGGCCTAGGACAGATTCAGCAGCGAGGCGTCGTTGTTGGCTCAGTTCTCACAGTTTGGCGAATCCTGCGTTGCAATCCTTGGTCGGCCGGTGGAATGGATCCGGTTCGTCCTGGTTCGGAACACTTCAAGATTTTGCACAACGGATTCGTACTACCGAGATAGAGAGTAAGTAAATGGATTTCTTATGGCCAATTAAGTGGGTTGTCGAGGCTCTACTTGTTTCTTTCCACAGCCTTTGGACCTTCCTTGGTTTCAAGGGCGACGACGGCCTGACCTGGGTGCTTTCAATCATCGGTCTGGTTCTAGTTATTCGTGCAGCACTTATTCCCCTGTTCGTAAAGCAAATCAAGGGTCAGCGCAACATGGTTCTGGCTCAGCCTGAACTTGCAGCCCTTCAGAAGCGTTACAAGGGAAAGACCGACCAGGAATCTCGCCAGAAGATGGCAACCGAGCAAATGGAGATTTATAAGCGCACCGGTTCAAACCCGCTGAGCTCATGCCTTCCACTTCTAGTGCAGATGCCGATCTTCTCGAGCCTGTTCTTCGTGTTGTCGGATGCACAGCACGGCAAGTTCATTGCTGGTGGATGGCTAAACACTGAACTGGCCGACTCGTTCGCCAAGGCAACCTTCTTTGGTGCACCCCTTCACGAGACCTTCTTAAGTGAAACTGCAACTCTTGAGGTCAAGATCATGGCCGCTGTCATGATCGTAGTCATGACTGCCACCCAGTTCATTACTCAGCGACAGATCATCGCCAAGAACCAAAACCCTGCCAGTGTTCAGAACACCCAGTACATGCAGACCCAGAAAATCATGCTCTGGATCTTCCCGATCATCTTTGCAATTTCCGGTATCAGTTTCCCACTAGGCGTTATGTGGTACTGGCTAGCTTCGAACTTCTGGACCATGGGTCAGCAGTTCGTGGTTATTCGTAGCATGCCGACCGAGGGTTCAAAGGCATGGCACGACCGCCAGGCCCGCTTGGCCAAGCGTGGAAAGCTAACCCCAGAAACTCAGGCGATTGAGGATGCGGAAGCAGCCAGTCGTCAGCGCGTGCAGCCAGTTGGCAAGCGCGGCAAGAAGCGTAAGTAATAGGAGAAATACAAATGAGCGAAAACGAAGAAACTCAAACCGAAGTTGCTGCAGAGGCTACAGAAGCACCTGAAGTAAGCACCAAGGCTCTAGAAGAAGAGGGCGACATCGCCGCCGACTATCTAGAAGAACTTCTGGACATCTATGACCTAGACGGCGACATCGACATCGACGTACGCCAGGGCCGCGCCTACCTAGAGATTTCGTCAGACAAGGACAGCAACCTCCGACTAATCTCGGAGCCAGACACCGTTGAGGCACTTCAGGAGCTAACTCGTCTTGCCGTTCAGGTAAAGACCACCAGCTTTAGCCGCCTAATCCTTGATGTTGGCGGCTCGCGCCAGAAGCGCGTTGACGAGCTAACCCGCGTCGTCAACAAGGTAATCGAGAAGGTTCGTGAGTCTGGAGAGCAGTCTCCTCTCAAGCCAATGAGTTCTTATGAGCGCAAGATTGCTCACGACATCATTGCTGAGGCCGGTTTGACCTCTGAATCAGAGGGCGAAGGCCGCGACCGTCACATTGTGATCAAGCCTGCATAAGGTTCTTTTGAAAGGGGCCGGGCGATTGCTCGGCCTTTTTCTTTGCAATGTTTCACGTGAAACATGGATGATTGAAAGACATGACTGAAGAAGTATTTGAACCAGAATTAGAGCCAGCCGAGGCTGCTGCCATTTTTGGCGACCGAATTGAAATGGCACGTGGATACGCCAAGGCGCTTATCCGCGATGGCGATCTCCTGGGATTACTAGGTCCTCGCGAACTTCCAAGACTTTGGACCAGGCACATCCTGAATTCAGCTGTTGTCAGTGAATTAGTTCCTGCTGGCTTGAGCGTCGCCGACATTGGCTCCGGTGCTGGATTACCAGGCATCCCGATGGCAATCTGTCTTCCGGATAACCATTTCACGCTAATCGAGCCAATGGAACGCCGTTCAGACTGGCTAAAGGACTTGGTTGTTGAACTCGGTCTAACCAACGTCACCGTTCTTCGCGCTCGTGCAGAAGAAGTTGGCGAAGTGTTTGACATAGCCACAGCTCGCGCCGTTTCAGCCCTTCCAAAACTTCTAAGAATGGTTGTGCCGCTGGTACGCGACGGCGGACTGGTTTTGGCAATGAAGGGCTCCAAAGCCGCCGAAGAGATCGAAGACGCCAAGAAACTTCAGAAAAAGCTGCGACTTTCCAGCTTTGAGATCGTTTACGCCGGCAAGGAGCACCTAGCCGAGCCAACCCTCGTGGTCAGAACTAAGTTAGTCTGATTGCGGGGAAGTTTTGGAGAATCAAATGTCTGAGCAGATCGCAGCGGAAGCAACCGCAGTGACCAAGGCGACCGTTGCACCTGGACTGGGTTTTCCAGCGGACCGCGTAGAGACTAGCCCAGCCCCGACCGGATGGCAGCACAGCGTTTTGTCCGGGGAATTTACTAATGTTTCACGTGAAACATCGCGATAAATATGAATGACTTTAACGACACTCCCCTCGCTCAGGAACTGAGCCAGAACTTTCAGCGCATCACCCAGATTGACCAGGCGGTGCTCCCAAAGCCTGCCAATACCCGCATTTTCACGGTTTCCAACCAGAAGGGTGGCGTTGGCAAGACCACCACTGCCGTGAACGTTGCCGCCGCACTTGCCAGCAAGGGCTTGCGAGTTCTAGTTCTAGACCTTGACCCACAGGGAAATGCCTCTACGGCCTTGAACATTCCTCACCACGCCGAAATCAAGAGCCTCTATGAGGTTTTGATGGGCGAGGCCGAGCTCGAAGATGTAATTCAAATCAGTTCGGAATTGCCTGGACTTTACTGCGTTCCAGCGACCATTCACCTAACCGGTGTCGAAATGGAAATGGCGTCGGCTGTTGCCAGAGAGCAGCGCCTCAAGACCGCAATTGAGCGTTACCTCGAAACCACAATGACTCCCCCGGACTACATTTTCATCGACTGCCCACCAAGCCTTGGTCTACTTACCATCAATGCTTGGACGGCTGCTCGCGAAATTCTTGTGCCAATTCAGTGTGAGTACTATGCACTCGAAGGTGTTGACCAGCTTTTGAAGTACATCGATTTGGTACGAAAGCAACTAAACCCTCAGCTTCAGCTCAGCACCATCCTCTTGACCATGTACGACGGACGCACCCGTCTTGCCGAAGACGTTGTTGCCTGGGTTCGCGAGAAGTTCCCACTGGTAACCCTCAAAGCCGTAATTCCTCGTGCAGTCCGAGTTTCCGAGGCACCAAGTTTTAACCGAACCGTAATCACCCACGATCGTCGCTCACCGGGAGCAATCGCCTACCTTGAGGCAGCGATCGAAATTGCTAACAGAGGAGCACAACTTGGCAGATAAGCGTATTGGCCTAGGCCGCGGTATTGGCGCCCTAATCCCTACTTCTGAGAACCCAAACGAAGCCCCTATCGATGTGTTCTTCCCTGCTGGTGGTTCAACCGGCCCAGAGCTAGTTGCCGTTCCAGGTGCTCGCTTCGGCCACCTGGACATCACCTCAATTCGCCCAAATGCCAAGCAGCCTCGTTCGGTTTTTGAACCGGAAGCCTTTGCCGAGCTAGTTCACTCCATCAAGGAACTGGGTGTCTTGCAGCCGATCGTGGTTCGTTCGATTCCAGATGAGGCAGGCAAATACGAGCTCATTATGGGTGAGCGTCGCCTACGTGCGTCTAAGGAAGCCGGTCTTACCAAGATCCCTGCGGTTATTCGTGAAACAGCCGACGAAAACATGCTTCGCGACGCACTACTTGAGAACCTTCACCGCAGCGACCTAAACCCTCTTGAAGAGGCCAGCGCCTACCAGCAGCTGCTCGAAGACTTCGGAATCACCCAGGAAGAGCTGGCAAACCGCATTGGCCGCTCACGCCCAAAAATCACCAACTCGATTCGCCTACTGAAGCTTCCTGCAGAAGTGCAGCGCAAGGTGGCAGCCGGTGTCTTGAGCGCCGGCCATGCCCGTGCCCTTCTCGCCATCGAGGACGACGCCAGACAACTCCAGCTTGCCAACAAGGTAATCAACGAGGGTCTTTCGGTTCGCAGCCTTGAGGAAATCGTCGCAGTTACCAAGCCATCTCGCACCGGCAAGGTTCGTCCGGGCAGTCGTCAGGATTTGTTCAAGGGTCTAGCCGATCAGGTTGGCGATCACCTGAGCACCACCGTCAAGATTTCGATTGGCAAAGGCAAGGGCATCATGGCAATTGAGTTTGCTAGCCTCGACGACCTGAAGCGCATCATCGCTGAAATCGGCGTCGACGCAGAATATTAGACCTAAAGTCTAATTTAGCCCCGACCACGCA
>JBEDKG010000122.1:0-11190 GCA_041172205.1 Actinomycetota bacterium
CTTCTATGTGGTTGCACCGAACATGCTGGGCGGTTGTCAGGGCTCTACCGGACCGGCAACGCTCGATAAGAACGGTCGCGAATATGGTCCACGCTTTCCCTACCTAACCATTCGTGACCAGGTTGAAGCCCTCAAGCTTTTCACCGACGCCATCAGCATCAAGAAGTGGCACAGCATCATTGGTGGCTCTATGGGTGGTATGCACACCATGGAGTTTGCAATCATGTTCCCAGACTTGGTTGACCGAGTGGCGATTATTGCGGCTCCCCCAATTGCCACCGCCGACCAGATCGCTTTGAACTCAGTTCAGGTTGAGGCAATTAAGACCGACCCAGCTTTTGCAGACGGTAATTACTACGACGCCAAGGCTGGCTTTGGGCCGCACCGAGGATTGGCGCTAGCCCGCCGCATGGCACTTCTGAACTACCGATCACCTCACGAGCTAAACGAACGTTTCGAGCGCACCTGGCAGAGCGGCAAGAGCCCTCTTGGCGATGGTGGCCGATTCGCCGTTGAGAGCTACCTCGATTTCCACGGCAACAAGTTCACCCGTCGCTTCGACGCCAACAGCTACATCACCCTGGTCAACGCGATGAACTCACACGACGTCGGTCGCGACCGCGGCGGCGTTGAAAGCGCACTGAAGTCCATTCGTGCCAAGGCATTGGTGGTTGGTATTTCGACCGACCGCCTTTTCCCACTCAGCGGTCAGCAGCTAATTGCCGAACACATTGGCGGCGAACTAATTGGTGGCAAGTTGCACGTCATCGACAGCGAGTTTGGCCACGACGGCTTTTTGATCGAGATGGATATCGTGGGTCCACTGCTCGAGCAACTGCTGAACTCTTAAGTTCTCCAGTCGCCGACTACTTCACGCACTTCGTCCGCCAAATCGAGTGCTGCGATTGGGCCGTGCTCGGCTAGTCTTTTTGCCGCTTCGGCGTGAATTAGTACCGCGGTTTGTGCAACATCAAGCGCATCAAAATCGTCGTGGTGCGCGGCCAGAATTGCGCCCATGATTCCAGCCAGGACGTCGCCAGTTCCCGCGGTTGCTAAGTCCGCCGGATTCGGACCAACCGAGACGGTTTCGAAGTCGGGGTTCGCAATTACGGTGACGCTACCTTTTAGGCAAACGGTTTGACCGGTGAGCATAGCCAACTGACGAGCGATGATTTCAGGTTCTGCTTCGACCGCGGCGCGATCGATTTGCGAATCAAGTCTGGAAACGAGTGCAGCCGCTTCGCCGGCATGCGGGGTGAAAATTGCCCGACCCTCAAGGGTTTCGAAATTACAAATTTCTAGCGCTCCGGCGTCGATGATTTTGGGTTCTGATCCTGCAAACGCGGAGGTCAATCGCTCGGCATCCAGCGCTGTCAACCCCGAACCGAGCACCCATGCCGAAACTCGACCTGGTTCACAAACAACTTCTGGGCGTGATTCGAGAATGAGTCTTTCAACGCTTTCCGGGCCAAAGTAGCGAACCAAGCCAATTCCGGTTCGAATGGCAGCTGTCACTCCGAGTAGCGCAGCGCCGGGATAGGAATCCGAGCCGGTCACAAAGCCAACGACACCTCGCGAGTATTTGTCGTCGGTTGATTTTGGAAGTTGCAGATACTTCTGCAGGCGATTTGGGAGCACGGTTCTAGGCTATTGCTATGACCCTCCTTTTTGAGCCAATCAGCGTTCGCAACCTCACAACTCGCAACAGAATTTGGATTCCACCTATGTGCCAATATTCCTGCGACGACCAAGACGGTGTGGTTGGTAACTGGGCGCTGGTTCACTACACAACCTTCGCCAAAGGTGGTGCCGGTCTGATTATTGCCGAGGCAACCGCGGTTAGCCCGATTGGCAGAATCACCCCTTGGTGTGCCGGCATTTGGAACGACGAACAGCAGATTGCCTGGGAAGCGGTGGTTGATTCGGTGCACCTAAACGGTGGCAAGATCGGTATCCAGCTGGCTCACGCCGGCCGCAAAGGCTCAACCCATGTTGAATGGACCGGCTCAGGCTCGGTTGCCCTATCCGAGGGCGGTTGGGAAACTGTTTCAGCTTCAGACTTGGCTTTTGAGGGGTATGCAGCTCCGCGCGCACTAGCGCTAGAAGAACTTGAGGGCATCAAAAACGAATTCGTGGCGGCCGCCAAGCGTTCGGTTGCAGCCGGTTTCGATCTGCTCGAAATTCACGCGGCTCACGGCTACCTGTTGCACCAATTCCTTTCACCGCTTTCGAATCAGCGAACCGACATTTACGGCGGGTCGCTCGAAAACCGTGCACGTCTGCTGGTTGAAATTGTGATTTCAATTCGGGCAGCAATCGGCGATGACCTTCCGCTTGCGGTTCGCTTCTCGGCGACCGACTGGATCGAAGGCGGTTGGACGGAAGCGGACACGGCACTCGTTGCTCAGTGGTGCATCGACGCCGGAGCAGACCTGTTCGACATTTCAACTGCCGGATTGTCAACCGCCCAGAAAATTGCGGTTGGTCCAGGCTTCCAGGTTCCTTTCGCCGAGTATGTTGGCGAAAAGGTTGACGCACCGGTTGCTGCAGTCGGCATGATCACCACCGGAACTCAGGCCGAGGAAATCTTGCAAAAAGGAATTGTGGATGTGGTGATGATCGGCCGAGCAGCACTCGGAGATCCGTTCTGGCCAATTCGTGCAGCCAAGGAACTTGGCGCCGAAATCGATTACCTTCCGAAGCGCTACCAGCGTGCGATTTTTTAGTCGCGTTTAGTGGCGTCTTGAACTTCGCCAACGAGCTCTTCGAGAATGTCTTCGAGGAATAGGACTCCAACGACTTTTCCGCCGCGGTTGAACACTCGCGCTAGGTGGGCGTCGACTCGTCGCATGCTGGAAAGCGCATCCTCCAATTCCATGGTGGCTGGAAGTGAAATCATAGAGCGAATTCGCTTGGTTGGAACCGGATCGTCCATTTCGTCGAGGTCAAGATCCAGAACATCTTTGAGGTGCAGGTAACCGACCAGGTCGCCCTCATCATCGGTTAGCGGGTAGCGCGAATAACCGACCTTGGAAACCGCAACTTCAATCTCTCGCGGGGTCACAGTTTCAGGGAACGAGATTACGTCGCCGAGTTTCACAGCAACATCGCGAACCTTCTTTTCGGTGAATTCGAAGGTGTTGCTAATTGTTCCAGATGCATCGCTCAGCACGCCTTCGCGAGTTGAGTGCTCAACAATGTCTTCCACCTGATCAAGCGTGTAGGCGCTGTTCGCCTCGTCTTTGGCGCGAACACCGAAGAGTCGAAGCACGCCGTTTGCGGTTGCGTTTAGCGCAATCACGATTGGCTTCACCAAAAGTGCAAGGCCGTAAAGCATCGGAACCAAGACCAGTGCGGCTCGCTCAGGAATCGAGAAAGAGATGTTCTTCGGAACCATTTCACCGACAACGACGTGCAGGAACGAAACGAGAATCAAAGTGATTGCAAATGCCACCGAGGCAACGCCGTCTTCACTCAAACCGGTTGAAAGTAGCAGCGGCTCAAGTAGGTGGTGAATGCTCGGCTCAACGATTAGCAGAATGAGCAGCGAACAGATGGTTACACCGAGCTGGGCGGTTGCAAGCAAGAGCGATACCCGCTCCATACCCTTGATGGTTAGCTGTGCCGGCCTAGAACCAGCTTCAGCGCGAGGTTCGATCTGTGCGCGTTTAGCCGAAATTAGGGCGAACTCTGCGCCTACGAAGAAGCCGTTACCGAGAAGCAAAAAGAGGAAAGCCCAGAGACCTGAAATTGGATCAGTCATCATTCGCCTCCAATTCGTCTGGAGTAAATCGAACGCGGTCGACTCGGCGACCGTCCATTCGCTCAACCTTGAGCACGCCGTTTTCGATTCGAATCTCATCGCCTCGAAGCGGAATTCGTCCTAGTTCACTCATGATGAATCCACCAACGGTTTCGTAAGCGCCGTCGTCTGGAACCTTAATTGCCATTTCGGCGAGTTCGTCTGGGCGGGTCATTCCTGGGAACAGAACCGACTCGTTTACGCCGCGAATAATTCCGGCTTTGGCGCGGTCGTGTTCGTCCGCGAGCTCACCAACCAACTCTTCAACAAGGTCTTCAAGAGTTACCAAACCTGCGGTGCCGCCGTATTCATCAACCACGATTGCCAGCTGCAAACCCTTGGCGCGCAATTCAACCATCAGCGCTTCAAGACCCATGGTTTCTGGAACTCGCATGGCTTCCACCAAGATTGCGCCAACCGGCACTTCGGCACGCTTCTCTCGAGGCACCGAGGCTGCCTGCTTCACGTGAGCGATACCTAGAACGCTGTCGCTGTCGCCGTCGATTACTGGGAAACGTGAGTGACCGGTCCTGTTGGTAAGTGCGACCAAGTCTTCGACGGTCTGGTCGCGGTCCACAGTAAACATGCGCGGGCGCGGAGTCATTACATCGGCAGCAGTTAGTTGGCTGAGTGCCAAAGTCTTGGTGAGCAAGGTGGCAGTGTGTGCGTCTAAGGCGCCCATCATGGCTGAGCGGCGAACGAGCGAAGAAAGTTCATCTGCAGTTCGAGAGGAACTGAGTTCTTCCTTTGGCTCGATGCCGAACAGGCGAACGATTCCGTTGCCAACACTGTTTAGAGCAACCAGCATCCAACCAGTGATCCAGGTGAAGCCAATCTGAATGCGAACCACAAACTTGTTGGTTTCAAGTGGAAGCGTGAGCGCTAGTTTCTTTGGAACCAGTTCGCCGATGAGGGTTGAGAACAGGGTGGCGATAAACATTCCCACCGCGAGCGCAATACCCTCAACCACGTTCTCGGCGATACCAAGTTTCACCAAAGCCGGTGCCAAAAGGTGCGTCAGAGCTGGTTCGGCCAAAAAGCCGGTCAGCATGGTGGTCAGAGTGATGCCGAGCTGAGCACCAGAAAGGTGGGTACTGGTTTTGCGAAGAGCGCGAATTGTTGGGCCTAGGTTCTTCTCACCGCGTGAGGCCCTGGCTTCCAGCTCGTTGCGCTCGAGGTTGATCATCGAGAACTCGCTGGCTACGAAAATGCCTGTACCTACGGTGAGTAAAAACCCAACCCCGAGCATCAGCCAATCATTCATATGTAAAGCCAAGCATACCTTCGCTTTGGCACTAGGCTAGTAGGGTCAAACATCACGACGAAGAGGTGGTTACGCTGTCTGATTCAAGCGAAAATTCGCAGGCAGAAGGAGAATTCGGCGCCAATGAATGGCTAGTCGAAGAGATGTACGAAAAGTACAAAGAAAACCCTGATTCGGTGGATAAGGCCTGGTGGCCAATCCTTGAGCGCATGCAGCACGGCTTGCCGGGTGGCGATGTGGCAGCTGCCGCAACTCCAGCCCCAGTAGCACCCGTTGCCGCACCAGTAGCTCCACCGGTTGAACTTCCTACTCAGGTAGTTGCCAAGACCACCCGCATTGAAGCCAAAGAAGCTCCAATCCCAGCTCAGGCTCCGGTTACCGGAACTATCAACACCATCGACGAGTCGGAAGCGACTGAGCCAGTGGTTACCGCTCTGAAGGGTATGAGCAAGGCGATTGCTGCGAACATGGACGCATCGCTTACCGTTCCTACGGCTACCTCGGTTCGCACCGTCCCAGCGAAGCTCTTGATCGACAACCGTATTGTCATCAACTCGCACCTAAACCGCACTCGCGGTGGAAAGATCTCGTTCACTCACATCCTCGCTTGGGCAATCATCAAGACTCTGAAAGAGTTCCCAAGCCAGAACGTCTACTACGACATCATCGACGACAAGCCTTCGGTGGTTGTGCCTCCGCACATCAACCTAGGTATCGCAATCGACCTTCCTAAGGAAGACGGCACCCGCGCACTAGTTGTTCCAAACATCAAGCGTGCAGAGAAGATGAACTTCGCCGAATTCGTTTCAGCCTACGAAGCTGTTGTGAAGAAGGCACGCGACGGCAAGCTAGACGGCAACGACTACGCTGGCACCACCGTTTCACTCACTAACCCAGGTGGTATCGGTACCGTTCACTCGGTTCCTCGCCTAACCAAGGGTCAGGGCTGCATCGTTGGCGCTGGAGCGCTCGACTACCCTGCCGAATTCCAGGGCATGAGCGAAGACCACCTAACCAAGGTTGGCGTGAGCAAGGTCATCAACCTGACCTCAACCTACGACCACCGCGTTATTCAGGGTGCTGGCTCTGGTGAATTCCTAAAGAAGATTCACGAGCTACTGCTTGGCGCTCGCGGTTTCTACGACGAAATCTTCGCCGACCTTCGCATTCCTTACGAGCCAGTTCGTTGGGTAGTTGATTTCAACACCGACGACGCCGATGACCGCAGCAAGGCAACTCGCATTCAGGAACTGATCAACGCCTACCGCGTTCGTGGTCACCTGATGGCCGACATTGACCCGCTGGAATACCGTCAGCGCTCTCACCCAGACCTAGACATCTTGAACCACGGACTAAGCCTCTGGGACCTAGACCGCACCTTCAAGACCGGTGGTTTCGGTGGCAAGTCGAAGGCTCAGTTCCGCGACATCTACAAGATCTTGCGCGACTCGTACTGCCGCACTGTTGGTGTTGAGTACATGCACATCCAGAACCCTGCCGAGCGCAAGTGGTTCCAGGACAAACTTGAGCACCCTTACGCCAAGCCAGACAAGGCCGTTCAGACTCGCATTCTGGAGAAGCTAAACGAGGCCGAGGCTTTCGAAACCTTCCTTCAGACCAAGTTCGTTGGCCAGAAGCGCTTCTCACTCGAGGGTGGCGAGTCTGTCATTCCTGCACTAGATGCCATTCTTCGCAATGCGGCAACCGCCGGACTCAAGGAAGTTGCAATCGGTATGGCTCACCGCGGCCGCCTAAACGTTCTAACCAACGTTGCTGGCAAGGCTTACGGCCAGGTCTTCAAGGAATTTGAAGGAAACACCGACACCTCAACCGTTCAAGGTTCTGGAGACGTGAAGTACCACCTCGGTACCGAGAGCGTATTCACCGGACCAGACGGCGCCCAGATCAACGTTTCCCTTGCAGCCAACCCTTCACACCTTGAAGCGGTCAACCCGGTTCTTGAAGGTATCGTTCGCGCCAAGGTTGACTCGGTCAACGGTTCGGCCGAGGGCTACTACCCATTCCTGCCTATCGTGATTCACGGCGACGCCGCGTTTGCCGGCCAGGGCGTAGTTCCTGAAGTTTTGAACATGTCACAGCTTCGCGGTTACAAGGTTGGTGGAACGATCAACATCGTCATCAACAACCAGGTTGGTTTCACCACTCCTCCAAGCGAATCTCGTTCGATGGTTTACTCCACCGACATTGCCAAGGGAATCCAGGCGCCAATCTTCCACGTAAACGGCGATGACCCAGAAGCAGTGGTTCGTGTAGCCGAGTTGGCGTTCGAATTCCGCGAGGCATTCAACAAGGACGTCGTCATCGACATGGTTTGCTACCGTCGTCGTGGTCACAACGAAGGCGATGACCCTTCGATGACCCAGCCACTGATGTACAACCTGATCGAAGCCAAGCGCTCGGTACGTACCCTGTACCTAGAGTCTTTGGTAGGTCGCGGCGACATCACCACCGAAGAGTTCGAAGCAGCCAACGCTGGTTTCCAGTCGAAGCTTGAGAACACCTTCTCGGAAGTTCACGAAGCCATGAGTAAGCCGGTTGAGTTGGTTCCACGCCCAGTTGGCATTGGTACCACCGCCAGCGAGCGCTCAACCATCTCTCACCAGACCGCAATTTCGAAAGAAGTTGTTGAGCTGATCGGTGATGCTCACCTGAACCAGCCAGAAGGTTTCAGCGTTCACCCGAAACTTCAGCAGCTTCTAACCAAGCGCCACGAGATGAGCCGTCAGGGCGGAATCGACTGGGGCTTCGGAGAGCTACTTGCTTTCGGTTCGCTACTTCTAGAAGGCAAGCCAGTTCGTATGGCCGGTCAGGACAGCCGTCGTGGAACCTTCGTTCAGCGCCACGCAGTCTTCCACGACCGCGTCAACGGCCAGGAGTGGATGCCACTTCGTAACCTTGGCGCCGGTCAGGCGAAGTTCTACATCTACGACTCACTTCTTAGCGAGTACGCAGCCATGGGCTTCGAATACGGTTACTCGGTTGAAGCTAAGGAATCTTTGGTTCTATGGGAAGCACAGTTCGGTGACTTCGCCAACGGTGCCCAGACCATCATCGACGAATTCATTTCGTCGGCTGAGCAGAAGTGGGGACAGTACTCCGGTGTTGTTCTACTTCTTCCTCACGGCTACGAGGGTCAGGGACCTGACCACTCATCGGCACGTATCGAGCGTTACCTACAGCTCTGTGCTCAGAACAACATGACCGTGGCTCAGCCATCAACGCCAGCATCGCACTTCCACCTGCTGCGTCGTCAGGCTTACTCAACTCCACGTCGTCCGCTCGTGGTCTTCTCCCCTAAGTCGATGCTTCGCCTCAAGGCAGCATCTAGCTCGGTTGAAGATTTCACCAACGGAACTTTCCGTCCGGTAATCGGCGACGAGCGTGGCTTGGATGCGTCACAGGTCAACCGCGTCATCCTCTGTTCTGGAAAGGTCTACTGGGATCTTGTGGCTGAGGCTGAAAAGCGCGGCGACCGCACCACCGCAATCGTTCGCGTTGAGCAGCTCTACCCAACCCCGGTCGACGAGATCAAGGCAACGTATGCCCAGTATCCAAACGCCGAACTGGTTTGGGTTCAGGACGAACCAGCCAACCAGGGACCTTGGACTTACATCGGCCTATTCCTCCCGAAGTACATGGATGGCAAGGTTGCCAAGCTTGTGTCTCGCCCAGCGAGCGCCAGCCCAGCTACCGGTTCCAGCAAGGCTCACGCCGCCGAACAGGCTGACCTCGTTCAGCGCGCATTCGACGCCTAAGGAACTCATTGCAGCAACTTGATTCATCGCTTCGCGTAATCGTTTTGGGAGACCAACTCGTAACCGCGAGCGGTGACCCCAAGGGCATGGGTTGGGTTGGTCGTGTTCAGGCGCGAACCCCTCAGGTTGATCCGACCATCGAGTTGATCACGCTTCCCTACCCAGACGACACCTCGCTCACGCTAAACAAGCGCTGGCTAGCCGAAGTGCAACCAAGACAAAACCAACTAGGACGCACCCAGGTGGCAATCGCTCTTGGAAACCACGACATTCGTGCAGGTCTTTCTACATCGAGAAGTCGCCTCAATTTGGCAACTGTTCTCGATGATGCAATGAAGTACGGGCTCGAACCCTTCGTGATCGGCCCAGTCCCTCATAAAGAAGCTGCACTTAATAGCGATGTTGAACAATTGTCTTGGGGATTCGAAGATGTTTGCGCCCGCCGCAACGTTCCATTCGTCGACTGTTTCCACCCGTTACTCGGTCACGAAGGCTGGAATCAGGAACTGCAGAACTCACCCTCTGGCCTCCCAGGACAGGTTGGTTATGGCCTAATCGCCTGGCTCGTTCTCAACCGTGGTTGGAACGCGTGGCTAGGCGTAGAAGAAGCTGAGTAACTCACAAATCTGGTTTTCAAGGATTTTCTTTGCTACGATAAATCCACAACCCCAGTCATTGAGGTGGCTGGCCGCTGAGCCCCTGAGAAATCAGGGGCTCAGACTTTTTAAAAGCGATTTTCCAACTTGGCTAGCTTTCACATGTCTAATGTCGTCTGGATTCAGGCGTGAAAATAATTTCGGGAAATTCTTGGTCGTGCATAAAATCCCAACTCGGACATTCAATTGATTTTTTAACATTGCAATTACCGGTTCGAAGTCCGTATCGCTGGTCATCACGTAATGGATTGATGCACTCTCAAGAAATGCATCCCGAACCACATGTGCCGCTAAAGCTACGTCTGAACCCTTTTCCTCGTACTTGAGTACCTTTACAGATCCACTGCCAGTTGAAACCTCATTTGAAGACGTCAATGGGTAGATTCTGGTTGTCTTCTTGATTCGTCCAAGATGAATGGAAAGTTTGGGTTGCTTCACTTGTTGTTGCAACCAACGTGTTTCCGCCAACGTGGGGTCTGCTGTTGCCAACACTGAAGTGAAAACTCGAACTTTCAATAAATTGAAGTTTGGAAGAACGCTTTGCGACAACGCCCAATAATCAACCCACCCTCCAGGCGCTAAAGGGTCAACCAATCTCCGTTGAAGGTTCAAGCCATCGATGTAGACAATCGCGGTGGGCTTCGGCATGCATCAATAGTTTCAGTAAATATCAAATCAAAACATGCGGGAATTTACCTGTGGATTACTGGTTGAATAAGGGCATGGAGCAAACATTTTTCACTCTGGCCGATGGCCGCAAAGTTGAACTACTCGTAGCTGGAACGCCTCAGGAAAAGGCAGTGGTTTTTCACCACGGCACGCCTGGCGCCTCCACCACTTGGGAGTCTTGGCTCAACGAGGTTGAGAAGCAGGGCGGCTTTGCCTTCTCCTACTCTCGCCCTGGTTACGGTCAGAGCGATCGTCATGAAGGTCGAACTATCATCGACAACGCTTCAGACATCGAAGAGATCTTGAGACATTTCGGCATCGAGAAAACTGTTTCAATCGGTTGGTCTGGCGGTGGCCCTCACGCTCTCGCCGACACCACCCTGTTCCAGAATGTTGCCGCCATCAGCATCGCCGGCGTTGGACCGTTTGGTGCCAGCGACCTCGACTTCCTCGAAGGCATGGGCGAAGAGAACCACGACGAATTTGGTGAGGCCGTCAAAGGTCCTGCCGCCATCGAAGACTGGATGCAGCGCAATGCCTCAGGTCTTGCCCAGGTAACCGCCGATGAAATCATCGAAGCTTTTGGTGGACTAATCGGTGACGCCGACAAGAAGGCACTCAACGATGGTGCCGCCGAGGGCGTTGCCAAGAGTTACCGCCAGTCGATCGAAGTCAGCTACCACGGCTGGATGGACGACGACCTTGCATTCGTTGAGCCTTGGGGTTTCGACATTGCCTCAATCTCCAAGCCGGTTGAGCTTTGGCAGGGAAACGACGACTTCATGGTTCCTCACGCGCACGGTTATTGGCTAGAAAAGAACATCCCAACTGCCAAGTTGCACTTCGTGCCTGGCGAGGGTCACATTTCTTTGGGAGAAAACCAGCGTGCTGCGATTATCGCGAACGCTTTGGGTTACTTGAACTAACCGAGTTCAGCGATGTGCTGACGAATTCTGGCAATAACCATTTCAGGTGTTTCTACCTGGCAGGCGTTCTTGATGACCTGGTTTAGCTGGTCTTCGG
>JBEDKG010000123.1:0-4842 GCA_041172205.1 Actinomycetota bacterium
GGCATACCTCGCGAGGTGCTAATCAATCTGCGCTCTCGGTTAGCGCTCGCGGGAACCGACGAAGTTGAACTGCTGCAACTGGGTTGCAAAGAAAAACTCGGCATCTCTCCAGCGCAAACGAAAGCCGCCATGCTGATGCATGACGGCCAAACGTTTCGGGTGTCTGTCCCGTTAGGAGCTAGGCGAGTACCTCGGTCAGCGGCTTGAAAGCCATGCCGTGAGCCACTGCAACAGGCTCGCTGGTTAGTTCACCATCGTGGCTGTTTAGACCAAGAGCTAGTGAACCATCGGCCTGGAGTGCCTTCTTCCAACCGTTGTTAGCCAACGAGCGGGCGTAAGGCAAGGTTGCGTTGGTTAGTGCGTAGGTAGAGGTGTGAGGCACCGCACCTGGCATGTTGGCAACACAGTAGAAAATCGTGTCGTGAACTTTGAAGGTTGGCTCGGCGTGGGTGGTTGGCTTCGAGTCTGCGAAACACCCGCCCTGGTCGATAGCGATGTCAACCAAAACCGAACCTGGCTTCATGTTCTTTACGTGCTCGTTGGTAACCAACTTTGGAGCCTTGGCGCCGGGAATTAGCACCGAGCCAATTACTAGGTCGGCATCGGCAAGTGCTCGCTTGATCTCGAACGAGTTCGATGCGATGGTGCGAACGCGACCAGCGTAGTGGTGGTCAAGTTCACGAAGACGGTTGATGTTGGTGTCCATTACGGTCACTTCGGCGCCAGCGCCAACTGCCATGGCTACCGCGTTAGTTCCGGCAACACCGCCACCGAGTACAACAACCTTGGCTGGGCGGGTTCCAGGAACACCACCGAGCAGCATGCCGCTTCCGCCGTTGTGACGCATAAGAGTTTCGGCACCAACCTGAATCGAAAGTCGACCGGCAACCTCACTCATTGGAGCAAGTAGTGGCAACTGGCGGCTAGGAAGCTGAACGGTTTCGTAGGCAATCGCGGTTACCTTCTTCTCAACCAACTGCTTGGTGAGTTCAAGGTCTGCAGCGAGGTGTAGGTAGGTGAAAAGCACTAGCCCTTCGCGAAGGAAACCGTACTCGGATGCAATCGGTTCCTTGACCTTCATCACCATGTCGCCGGCTGCCCAAGTGGCAGCTGCGTCTGGAAGAATGGTGGCCCCAGCCTCAACATATTCTTTGTCGGAAATGCTCGAACCGTTTCCGGCTCCGGCCTGCACAAACACTTCGTGTCCGGCGGTTACAAGTTCGTGAACTCCAGCCGGGGTAATGGCTACGCGGAATTCGTTGTTTTTCACTTCGGCAGGAACCGAGATACGCATTTTTCTCCTTATGTCGGCGTCGTCGCCGAGCAACTAGATAACGATACCTGATACAAACTAATTGCCGTTTTTTGTTATTTGAATGCAATGGTTTATGGCAGTATTTGATTTGATACGTCCACAGGCGTTTCAATTGGTTGTTGTTTGGACAGTGATGTCCGTTCGATGTAAAGGAGCCCAGATTGACTGAGCAGCTTCAAACTCCTAATGCCGCACAAATCACCCGTCGTGCCGTTATCGGTGGCGCAGGTGCAATTAGCGTTGCAGCCCTTCTAGCAGCTTGTTCGCCTGGTGGTGGCAAGAAGACCCTGGCAGCAGCCAAGGATGTCTCTGACACCGAGAAGACCCTGATCTGGGACAACTGGCCTTATTACATGGACGGCGAGGACGGCTCGCTTCCAACCATCAAGGCTTTCGAGAAGCAGACCGGTATCAAGGTCACCTACAACATCAACGTTGACGACAACAACACCTACTTCGCTCGTATCAAGAACCAGTTGGCTTCTGGTACCGACACCGGCGCCGACACCTTCTGTCTAACCGACTGGATGGTTTCGCGTCTAATCGACAACGGCTACGTTCAGGAACTGAACTACGACAACATGCCGAATGTCACCAAGAACCTAAACCCTGCTTTCAAGGACACCTTCGGTGCATTCGACCCAGGTCGCACCCACTCACTTCCTTGGAAGGGCATCATCGCCGCTGTTGGTTACCACAAGGCGAACTACAAGAAGCTAACCGGCAAGGACGCCCCAACCACTCTTGAAGACCTTTGGGCTCCAGAACTAAAGGGTCGCGTTGAGGTTCTTTCGGAAATGCGCGACACCCTGGGCATCATCATGATGGCTTCTGGCGTCGACATCTCGAAGTTCACTTCAGACGAGTTCCACGCAGCACTAGACCTTTTCACCGAGAAGGTTTCTTCAGGTCACATCCGCTCGATCAAGGGCAACAGCTACGTCGACGACTACAAGTCGGGCGACGCAGTTGCCGGTATCGTTTGGGCCGGCGACCTTGTTGGTGCAAACCTTGAGCTTGGCAGCGACGACCTTGGCGTTGTTCTTCTTGAGACCGGTTCAACCTTCGCCTGTGACAACTTCGTAATCCCAATGGGTTCGGCTCACAAGAAGAACGTTGAAACCATCATCGACTACTACTTCACCCCTGAGATTGCTGCGAAGCTTGCTCTTGCCGGTGTTTACTACGTCACCCCAGTTATGGGCACCCGCGAGATCGTTATCAAGGAAGACCCAGCGTTGGCTAACAACGAACTGATTTTCCCTTCAGACGAAATCTTCGCCACCAAGCTAAAGCAGTTCCGTCCGTTGACCTCTAAGGAAGACAACGAGTTCTCGCAGGCTTGGTCCAAGGCTTCGAACGGTGTTGTGTAATTGGCAATTGATTTCAAGCCGTCTGGTGCGGATCTAGAGCTAAAAAACGTACGTAAAGATTTCCCTGGGTTCACTGCGCTCCAGGACATGGACCTACACATCCCAGCCGGTGAGTTCTTCGCACTACTTGGCCCTTCGGGTTGTGGCAAGACCACCACGCTACGAATCGTGGCCGGCCTTGAGGAACCAACCGCAGGTCAGGTGCTTATCGGTGGCAAGGACGTAACCGCGACCAAGCCTCACGAACGCCCGGTCAACACCGTGTTCCAGAGCTACGCACTGTTCCCTCACATGACCATCCTTGAGAACGTGGCTTTCGGTTTGCGCCAGCGCAAGATCGAAGACCCGCTGAAGAAGGCCATGGACGCACTGAACCTGGTAGAGCTTGGCTATGCCGCCGAGCGTCGCCCTCAGCAGCTTTCCGGTGGACAGCAGCAGCGTGTGGCGCTAGCCCGCGCACTGGTCAACCGCCCAGCACTTCTGCTCCTCGACGAACCGCTTGGTGCACTAGACCTCAAGCTTCGTCGCCAGATGCAGATCGAACTCAAGGCAATCCAGATGGAGGTTGGTCTAACCTTCCTTCACGTAACTCACGACCAGGAAGAAGCCATGGACATGGCCGACACCGTCGCAGTTATGAACAAGGGTCACATCGAGCAGATGGGTGCCCCTGAAGCCCTCTACGAACGCCCTAAGACCGCCTTCGTGTCTAAGTTCCTCGGCCAGTCGAACCTGTTCGTTGGTTCAATCGCCGACAGCAACGCAGCGTCGCTCAGCATCGAGGTCGGTGGCCACAAGATCACCGTTCCAAAGAACCGCGCTGAGAAGCAGACCGGCAAGATCTGCATCGGCGTGCGCCCAGAGAAGACCACTTTCCACCGCACCAACCCAAAGCTTGGCTCAGACCACGTTGTGGTTGGTCCTGGTGAAATCATCGACATCCGCTTCACCGGCGTTAGTAACCAGTACCTAATCGACATTCCAAATGTTGGTGAAGTTACCGTGTTCGCTCAAAACGTGGGCATCAGCCCGGTTATTGAACTTGGCGAGCAGGTTTGGGTTTCTTGGAAGGTTGAGCACTCCTTCGGTCTAGCCGACCTTCCAGCCGGCAACGAAGACGAGTAGCAATGGCTTTCGCGGCATTCGGTTCTGGTTCAGCCACGGAACACAAGTCACCTACTAAGTCGAGCAGGATCGTTCTCGCTCTACTCATGCCTGGTCTTGTTTACCTTGGTCTTTTCTTCTTCACCCCGCTGTTCTCGTTGGTGGTCACTTCTCTTGAAGCCCCAGCAGCGTCGGGCGGTATCGGTGAATACGAATACGGATTCCAGTGGCAGAACTACGTTGAAGTGGTCACCACCTACATGCCGCAGATCTTGCGCTCGTTTCTCTATGCCAGCATCGCAACCATCATTGCTCTACTAATTAGCTACCCCCTGGCCTACTTCATCGGTGTGAAGCTGCGCACTCGTCCAATGCTTCAGCGCCTAATGCTGGTTCTGGTAATCGCACCATTCTTCATCTCGTTCCTCCTTCGCACCATCGCCTGGAAGCAGATCTTCTCCGATGGTGGCGCGCTCATGCAGTTCGCCTACTCAACCGGGCTAATGGACAAGTCTCAGCACTTCCTAGGAACCGACGCCGCAGTAATCTTCGGCCTCACCTATAACTTCATTCCATTCATGACTCTTCCTCTGTTCACCACCTTGGAACGCTTCGACGTAAGACTTCTCGAAGCCGGCTCAGACCTCTATGCCAGCCCAGCCGCCGTGTTCCGCAAGGTAACCCTTCCGCTGAGCATGCCTGGAATCATCTCGGGAACCCTACTCGTGTTCATCCCAATCGCCGGTGACTACGTCAACGCTGGTCAGAACTTCCTCGGATCTTCGAAGACTTCCATGATCGGTACCATCGTGGACACCGAGTTCCTTCAGACCCAGAATTACCCAATCGCCTCAGCCCTCAGCGTGATGCTGATGGCAGTTATCGTGGCTCTGGTTTCCCTATACGTTCGTAGCTCGGGAACGGAGGACCTACTGTGAAGCGCTTCTCAATCGGAAAGCTCACCCTTCCGGCCTACTCGTTCTTGGCGATGGCATTCATGCTCATCCCAATCGTTTACACGATCGTCTTCTCGTTCAACGACTCCAAGCA
>JBEDKG010000124.1:0-3433 GCA_041172205.1 Actinomycetota bacterium
TTCGACGCTGATGGAAATCTATTCGCAGCGGGTGAGGATAGCGGTGAAATCCAGGTGTTGCCGCGCACAGCAAATATTTTTGGAAACACATATCCGATAAATGTCCCTAGTCAACTAGTACAGGCGCAACAGTTCGCTGCCGATGATGACTTTCTTGCGGATATCGCTTTTGATCACTCGGGCAACCTATATGTAACGGCGATGTTTGGAAATACCACAGGCGTGCATGTTTTGTCTGCTGGGGCATCTACCCTTTTTGGGCACGCGGTCTCAACTTCAACGTTCACATCGTTAACTGAAGGCTCAGGAGTGCTCAACCCTTGTGGTATCGACATCGATTCAGCAGGCCGTGTTTATTTCGGCGACTGGGGTCAGAACAAAGTTTTCGAGCTGTCAGCTCAAACAGAAAATGTTTTTGATGTCCCCCTTACAGCGAATGTGGCCTCCTCGATTCCTTCGTTTGATGGCTTAGCTAACCAAGGCATTGCAGTTCGCCCAAATGGCTTGGTGCTCTATTCGGGAGCCCTTGATGGCACCTATAAGCTCGTAAACTTTTCACCAGCATGGACAACTTTAAGAGCAAACGAGAACGAAGTTCTGGCCAAAACCGGCTCGAATACCGGTCTTTTAATCATGACCGCTTTCCTCTTGGTAGCCGGCGGGTTAGTTCTTCGCCGATCTCGCAACTCTAATTAGTATTGACAATCATTCTCAATAAGCATTAGTTTGAGAGCGTGAAGAAATTCGGCTCGCTATCGCTCGCACTGGTTGCGATGCTCGCGCTGGCTGGGTGCGGCCCTGCGAACGAAGCTCGCTGGTCGGCAGGCTCAGGCCCAATCAAGATTGTGGCGAGCACCAACGTTTGGGGTTCGGTAGCCAACCTAGTCGCCGGAGACCTGGCCACGGTTGATGCCATCATCTACAACACCAACCAAGATCCTCACTCTTACGAGCTCACCGCTCGAGACCAACTACTTATCAACAACGCCGACATCGTGATCATGAACGGCGGTGGCTACGACGACTTCATGCAGCAGGCCATTGACGCCGACCCAACTCCAGCGATTACCGTCGATGCATTCATGGCGTCCGGAGACGATCTAACTCGTAACGAACACATTTGGTACGACGTCGATCAGGTTGGCGATGTGGCAGCGGTAATTGGTGCGGCCATTGAAAGCGTCGACGAATCTAAGTTCGAAGAAGTGGAAAGGCGGGTCTCTGATTTCCGAGAGAAACTTTCAAAGCGAAAAGCCGAACTCGATGAAAACAAGGCGATGTTGCTGGTTGCTTATGTCACTAAAGAGCAGCTCTCGGTCTTCCTAACCGAACCGCTCGCGGCGTATTTGGTTGAAGATGCCGGTTACATCGATGCCACACCCAAAGAGTTCAGCGATGCTGTTGAAGAAGACAGAGACGTGCCTCCTGCGGTGATGAAAGAGTCCACCGACCTCATCAAACGCGGTGGAGTTGGGGCAATCTTCCTGAACAGTAATACTCAAACCACCCAAATGGTGAACCTCATAAACGTGAATCCGGACATCCCGGTCTTTGGATTCGGCGAGCTACTGATTCAAGACCCAGAGACTCTCCAATACGATGGCGGATATTTCGAGATGCTCGACGCGGCAATTAAGTCGGTGATCCGATGACGACACCGGTCCTAAAAATTCAGGATGCCAAACTTCAACTCGACGGACGAGTGCTTTGGGAGAACCTCAACCTAGAGGTGAAGCCAAACGAGTTCATTGCGATTCTTGGTGCAAACGGTTCCGGGAAGTCGAGCCTGCTCAAGGCAATCCTTGGGCAAATGCCGCTAAGTGCTGGGTCGATTGAGCTAAATTCCAAAAAAATTCGACGGGGCTCGCCCCGCTTCGGTTACGTGCCGCAAGCGCGCACGCCTGAGACCACGATGCCGATTCGCGGCAAAGACCTGCTCTGGCTGGGGCTGAACGGTCACCGTTTCGGCCTCTGGATTCCATCGAAGTCGTCCCGAGCGCAGTATGACCACATCATCGAAGCGATCGACGGCCAGGAATTACAAAATCACGTAATCAGCGAGATGTCCGGTGGTGAACTGCAACGCTTCCGCGTTGGCCAGGCAGTTATCTCGGAGCCAGACCTAATCCTTGCCGACGAACCGCTGAGTGCCCTCGACTACAACCAGCAGTCGGCAGTGGCAGAGCTTCTGAAGCGGGAGAGTAAAGAGCACCACGCGGCAGTACTTTTCGTCACCCATGACGTAAACCCAATCTTGGACATGGTCGACCGCGTGCTCTACCTGGCCGATGGCAAGTTCCGCATTGGAACACCAGACGAAGTTCTCACCTCGGAAACACTGACCGAGCTCTACGGAACCCCAATTGATGTGGTTCGAAACCAGGGACGCATTCTGGTTCTCGGTGCTCACGACAATCACGATCACCACCACGAGGAGGAGTGGTCATGATTTTCAATTTTGAAGGTTACGACCAACTACTGCCCCTGGTCACAAACTCTCTAATCGTCGGTGCATTGCTTGCCGTCGTCGGTGGTTTAGTCGGTGTCTTTGTAATCAATCGCGACATGTCTTTTGCCGTCCACGGAATTTCTGAGCTCAGCTTCGCCGGAGCCTCAATCACCTTGCTGCTCGGAGGCAACGTTGTCTTCGGTTCGGTCATCGGCTCACTTGTGGCGGCAATCGTCATTGGAATCATGGGCGCCAAAGCCAAAGAACGAAACTCAATCACCGCGGTTCTAATGCCGTTTGGTTTGGGGCTAGGTATTTTGGCGCTTTCGCTCTACCAGGGACGCGCTTCAAATAAGTTCGGCCTGCTAACCGGACAGATTGTTGCCGTGGACGACCCGCAACTGATTTCGATCTCGATAATCGCGGCAATCGTCGTAGTGACACTTCTTATTGTTTGGCGACCACTGACCTTCGCCTCAATTGATTCTGAGGTTGCCGCGGCAAGGGGAGTGGCCACCCGCTCCCTCTCGGTTCTCTTCATGATCATCCTCGGTCTAGCGGTTGCCGCCAGCATCCAGGTGGTTGGAGCTCTGCTCGTGCTGAGTCTTCTGGTAACGCCGGCCGCCGCAGCAGTTCGAGTTAGCCGCTCACCTTTTGTAATTCCAATCCTTTCAGTGGCGTTCGCTATGGTCTCGGTTGTCGGTGGAATCCTGCTGGCGCTTGGAAGCAGCCTGCCAATCAGCCCTTATGTCACCAGCATCTCGTTCTTCATCTACCTCATCTGCCGAGCAATTGATTGGGTGCGAAGCCGATGACCGCAAAGCGCAACACCTGGCAGAAAGACGCCGTACGCCATGCCCTCAGCGAGGCCATCGGTTTCGTGAGTGCCCAGCAGCTTCACCTCGTGCTTCGAAACCATGGCTCAACCATCGGCCTAGCAACCGTTTACCGTGCGCTCGCGGACCTTGCAACGGCATCCGAAGC
>JBEDKG010000125.1:0-4314 GCA_041172205.1 Actinomycetota bacterium
GTCACCGAGAATTCCACAAAATTGCTTCCTGCAGCTGCCAACTTGGACGAAGTGCTGCGCCGTCGTCGAGCAACCAGCTCACCGGCACAGTCCACTTTCGCCACCCTGGTCGGGTTAGAACTAAAGCCGAAGCGAAGCCGAGAGGCAGCAAACTTTTGGCGAATCATCACCGAACGCCTCGGTATCGAGAAGCGCGACGCGATCTGGGATCACCCCGACCTGCTTCCCGAAAGCTCAGACATTGACAACGTCGATGGCTATCTAGAGCGCATTTCCAGTGGTGAAGACTCGATTGATCAGGCACTCAGAGACTTGCTCGGCGGCGACCAATAACTCGGTGTGAATAAGTAAAAACGTCGAATGGGGTTCTCCCCCAAAATGACGTCATGCCATTTCAACTGAACCCGTCAAAAGTTCCCATTTGGAAGAACGAAACCGACCTACGGCTTGGCTTGCACGGCCAAAACCAATTGCTCGAAGATGTTAGCCACGCCCAGGAGCGACTAATCAATCTCCTCTTCCAAGGAATTCCAGAAGATCAAATCGGTCACGTCGGGCGAACCGTTGGGTTGAGTGAAATTGAAACTGCAGAACTCGTCGACAGACTGCGACCAAGCCTGCTGGACCAAACCAATCGAAATTCGAGCGGAACATCACTAGACGTTCGATTTGCTGAAATTATTCGAATCGGTTTTGACACCAATGAAACACCTGAAAGCATTCTGGCTAAACGCTCACTCGCGATTGTCGACGTGCGCCAACTAAACCGAACCGGGTTACTTCTAATGAAGACACTTTGCGAAGCCGGCTTTCGCAAGTTTGAAACGGTGGACTACGAAGTCGTTAGTCGAGCTGATATCGGCGAGTTGAGTTTCACTTCGGATCAGTTGGGTATTTCCAGGTTGGCCGCAGCTCGAAGCATTTTGGCTAACCACGTTGGAGCTACCGAGCTGGCACATTCTGGTAAGCGGTCGCGGAAAGCCGTTCGGATTTCTGTCTTGAGCGCCATGCATCAGGTGAATCCGAGCGCCTACCGGGGTTTGCAAGATCCCCATCTGGTTATCGAATACGGTATCGACGAGCTTCGCGTTTCGCCCGTGATCAGGTCAGGATCCAAACCTTGCCTGAGTTGTAGAGATTTATGGTCGGCTGAAAATGATTCCGACTGGGCTGCCAACGCCATTCAACTGACCGCTCGAAATGATCAGTTAGACGATGGCGCTGGTTTACTTATGGCCACTGCGATTGCCGCTAAAACCATCTGCGAATTTGTGGACCATTCGGGAGGAAAAGAAACGGAAGGGTACAAAGCGAATCTAAAAACTCGGGGCTTGAAAACCTACTCGTGGCAATTTCATCCAGCCTGTCAATGCCGAACTAAGAGTTAGAAACCAGTTCTAAGAACCGAGACTTACTCTGCTCTCGACCGTTCACCGCATTGACTTTGGCAAAACTTAGAGACAACTCTTTGCGAGCACGGGTGATTCCAACATAGAAAAGTCGGCGTTCTTCGTAGATTGCCAGCTCGGTTTTAGCGTAGCTAATTGGCAAGAGACCTTCGTTCAAACCGGCTAAAAAGACCGAATCCCATTCGAGACCCTTAGCTGCGTGAATAGTAGAAAGGGTTACCGCCGCCTTGACCGGTTCGTGTTGGGAACGAATCCGTTCGTCAACTTCCTTCACAAAATCGTGAATGGTCGAACCCTCGGGAAGTTCGTCGACGATAGCGATGAAGGAATTCAGAGCTTCCCACTGGTCTCGAACAGCTCCACCTTCGGCAGGCTCTTTAGACTTCCAACCGAGTTCACGAGCGGCATCGCTGACCAGCTGATATAGCGGCTTGTCGGTTGGCACAATCGTCTCAGCTTTGACTAAGCGCACCACCTGAAGAATTTCTGGTCGGTTGAAAAACCGTTCTCCCCCGCGAACCTGATAGTCGATTCCCTGATCGGCCAACGCTTTCTCAAACAATTCAGACTGCGAGTTGACTCGGTAGAGCACAGCGATTTCGTTTGGCTTAATTCCTCGAGAAAGTTGCGCCTTGATTTCGCTGGCAATCTGAGCGGCTTCAACACTCGAATCCTTCGCCTCGAAAAAGGTTGCAGGATTTCCGATTTGACCTTGCGACTCAAGTTCGTCCATTGAGGTTTCACCTCGGATAACTCGGTTGGCCATGGAGATGATGCTTCCAGTGGAACGGTAATTTCTGGTGAGCGAAATAATCGTGGCATCGGGATACGTCGATGCGAACTGCAAAAGGTGAGAGCTTGAGGCGCCACTGAACGAGTAAATCGTTTGGTTAGGGTCTCCAACCACACAGAGGTCGCTTCGATCGCCCAGCCATGCTTCCAAGAGCGCCTGCTGAAGTGGAGAAATGTCCTGGTATTCGTCCACGGTGAAAAAGCGGTACTGCTGTTGAACGTGAGCGAGGATGCGCGGCTCGGCCTGAAGCATGCCGAGGGTGAGCAAAAGCACATCCTCCCAGTCGAGCTTCTGGCTCTTGATCTTGATGTCCTCGTAAGCCTGCTGCAGAGCAACCATCTGTTCCGGCGTAAGGCTGGCAATGGCTGGGCGCGAATTCGCCAAACTCGCATACTGCTCGGTTGAGCGCATGGTGTATTTGCGCCATTCAATTTCTGCAGCGACATCGCGAAGCATTGCCGCATCGAAACGAATGCCAAGCTTTTCGGCAGCCTCGGCAATGATCTTGCCCTTTGAAGTCAGAACGTTTGGCGCGGGAACACCGGCAAGTTGCGGCCAAAAGAACTCCAACTGACTCAAGGCCGCAGCGTGAAAAGTCTTTACGGCAACGCCCGGGATTCCAAGTTGGCGAAGCCTGGCGCGCAATTCACCGGCAGCCCGGCTGGTGTACGTAAGTGCAAGAACTCGATTGGCAGCAAACTGACCTTTGGCAATGCCATATGCAATGCGGTGAGTTACCGTCCTGGTCTTACCGGTACCGGCACCGGCCAGGATGCAGGTAGGGCCAACCAGGCTCATGGCTGCGGCTCTCTGCTCCGGGTCTAGCGCTTCCAACAGTTTTTCGGGATCCACTAATTACTCTCCCGTATCTAGTTCTTCGCCAAGCCAGTGCTCAATAATGGCACGGGCTATCGACAAACGCCCAGGCAGTAGCAGGGTCTTAGCTTCGGCTCGAAGTTCATCTTTCGTGAACCAGCGCAACTTCACAATTTCCTGACCATCTGGAGTCACGGTGCCACCAACATACTCTGCGGTGTAACCGAGCATTAGCGAGAAGGGGAACGGCCAAGCCTGCGAACCGAGATACTTCGGGTTCGCAACCACAATGCCAGCCTCTTCGTTCATTTCACGAACCACGGCTGCCTCTAAAGATTCTCCCGGCTCAACAAAACCAGCCAAAATGCTGTAGCGGTTTTCTTCCCAGACACCCTGCGACCCAAGCAAAATGCGATCTTCGGAATCGATTACACCGACGATTACAGCAGGATCGGTTCGTGGAAATAGTTCCAAATCGTCGTTTGCACAGTAGCGAACCCAGCCGGCACGCGTCACCTGAGTGAGGCCGCCACAACGCGGGCAGTGCTGATGGGTGGCATGCCAATTTGCCAGCGCAAGCCCTTGGGTGAAAATTGCGGCATCGCTTGGAGAAAGCCCAATCCCGCTTCGGCGAAGTCCGTGCCAGTTTTCTAAGTCTGGTTCGAGCGCAAGAGCTTCGGTCTCGCTGAGACGGGCGAGCACAATCGGAGTTTGGCTTTCAAGGTGAACACCTAGATAAACGAGTGTGGAAGGTTCAGGCACGTCGGAGGTAGGCAAGAACTTGAGTTCACTAGCGGCAGTGAGCAAAACCCTGCTGCCGTGCATTGGAAGAACCATCGCTTGACCCTGTTTCCAGAGTGAATCGAACAGGTTTTCCTCTTCGCGCTTTAAGTAGTCGCGGTCGAGTGCGGTGTGAGCCAGAGGCAGATTCAACTTGAATTCTGAACTCATGACACCGCCTTTCTCCGACCAAACGAGCGTGGCGTAACAGCGTTGCCGTGCTTGGTTCTCTTAATCTGAACTTATGGCAAGTTCTCCCTTGATTTTAGCGGCGCTAGCTAAGGCTGCCCTCCCCTCTGCAAAGTTCAGACAGGCGAAGGCGCTTCCACGTGATGGTCGCGAGCCTTACACCGCTGCTCTACTCACCGACACCGACGGCATTCAGTACATTGTGCGTGAATCTCGCGGCGCCAAGGGAAAGCTAAAACTTGCCACCGAAACCCAGTGCGTCAGGGCAGTCAAGGGTGCCGGCTCACTTCCTTTCAACGTTCCGAACCTAATCTCGGAGTCAACTAC
>JBEDKG010000126.1:0-2764 GCA_041172205.1 Actinomycetota bacterium
CCAACGCGCTCGCGGGCTTCGAGAACGGTAACGTCCATGCCGCTCTTCGCTAGAAGTGCTGCTGTCGACAATCCGGCGATTCCGCCACCGATTACTACTGCTTTTTTCAACGTGGGTACCATCCAAAAATTACGCGAACTACCATGACGAGCTTGTACCAGTCCGGAACGCGAATTCGGGTGGTCATCAGCCTTTCGGCCGGGGTGATTGATATCAGGTCATTGAGAACCTGAAACAACATTTGGGCTGTGCCAACGGCTCGCTGGGCGCCCTTCGGCAAGATGCGGATCGACTTAGCGGCTACCTTGAGGTCTTTGCGAATGTCGGCGACTAATTCGTCGCGCTTTTCGTTGGTGAGGCTCTTAGGGTCAAGGCCTGGAAAGTAGGAGCGTCCGAGTCCCTTGTTGTCGGCGGCAAGGTCGCGCAGAAAGTTCACCTTCTGGAACGCGGCACCAAGAGCCTTCGCTCCATTTGTCATGGTTGCGATGTCAGGGTTCGAATAGTTCTCGCCAATCATGAAAACCTTCAGGCACATCAAACCAATAACCTCGGCCGAACCGTAAATGTATTGTTCGAATGAGCGGTGGTCGTGCTTGGTTTTCCAAAGGTCAGTGCGCATTGAATCGAAGAACGGCTTAATTAGGTCTCGGCCAATTCCGGCTTCGTTGGCGGTCTTTGCAAATGCGTGCACGATCAAGTTGGTTGAGTAGCGAGCTCGAAGCGAACGGTAAACTTCTTTTTCCAACTCGTCGATTGCGACCGCGGGGTCAACACTTCCGCCGGCTTTCTTAGCCTCGGCAGCGGAACCGTCAACGACCTCATCGGCAACGCGGACCAGTGCGTAGATGTTTGCAACGTGCTGGCGGTATTTCGGCGCCAACAGCGAAACGGCGGTTCCGAATGAGGTTGAGTAGGCCTCGATTACCGCTGAAGCCGCCTTCTCAGACGCGTTTGTATAAAGTTCGAGGCCAGTCATACTTTTAGGCTACAACCAGTCGCGCTTTTTGAAGGCCCAATAGAGCGTGCCAGAGATGACCACAATCAGAATATTAGAGGTCCAAACGCCGGCCGCTTCACCAAAGCCCCAATACGGGACGTTTTGCCCGTAGTAGCCGGTGATTGCGGTTGGCACGGCAATGATCGCCGCCCAACTAGTCACCTGCTTCATGATCATGTTCATTCGGTTACCCTGCAAGGTCAAGTTCGTTTCCAAAAGGGTTGTAACCAAATCGCGGAGACTGTCGGTCCAGTCGGCCACTCGCATGATGTGGTCGTAAAGGTCCTGGTAGTAGGGGAGCATCTCGTTGTGAAGAATGTCGCCGTTGTGCTTCAGAAGTGGGTTGATCACTTCGCGCATTGGCACCGCCGCACGGCGAAGCAGAACAAGTGACTTACGCAGCTGGTAGCTGCGCTTCTGAATCGATGTGTCTTTTGGTTGTGGTTGGAATAGTTCGTCTTCCAACGACTCCAATTCGTCGTCCAGGCGTTCGATCACTTTGAAGTAGTCATCAATGACGACGTCCAAGATTCCCCAGAGCAAGAAGGCGACGCCGTAGTGAGCGAGTTCGGCGGATTCGTCCCAGCGTTTGATGACATCGTCCATGCGAAATTCATTATTTTGACGAACCGTAATGACGGCATCCTTCGTGACGAAAATTGCTAGTTCGGCTAGGTCAACTTCAGGGGTTTGTCCTGGAAAGTTCGCTTGATAAAGGTTGATGAACAGGTGTGAATCGTAGTGATCGATTTTGGCGCGCTGACCGCCCTTGATGGAGTCTTCAATTGCTAGGCGGTGGAGCCCCAATTCATCGGCAAGAACTCGGTAATCTTCAGAGGTAGGGTTCACCAAATCGAACCAAACCGCACTCTTTCCAGAGAAGTGTTCGTCGATTTGCTCTAGCGGAAAGTCTTTTGCAACGAGCTCCCCATCGCGATACTGCCTGCTCATACTCATGATTCAAATACTAAACTTGTTCTTATGTCTCCAGATATCAAACCAAGAAGCCGCGACGTAACCGATGGCATCGAAAAAACCGCTTCCCGTGGAATGCTTCGCGCCGTTGGAATGGGCGATGAAGACTGGGTAAAGCCACAGATCGGTGTTGCCAGCTCTTGGAACGAGGTGACCCCTTGCAACCTTTCGCTCGACCGTTTGGCCGATGCTGCTAAGCAGGGTGTTCACGCAGCCGGCGGTTACCCGCTGGAGTTTGGAACCATTTCGGTATCAGACGGCATTTCGATGGGTCACGAGGGTATGCACTTCTCGTTGGTTTCCCGCGAAGTTATCGCCGACTCGGTTGAGACCGTTATGCAGGCAGAGCGCCTCGACGGCTCGGTTCTTTTGGCCGGTTGCGACAAGTCGCTTCCAGGCATGTTGATGGCGGCTGCTCGCCTTGATCTTTCTTCGGTCTTCCTTTACGCCGGAACCATTGCTCCTGGTTGGGTTCGTTTAGAAGACGGAACCGAGAAGCAGGTAACCATCATCGACGCTTTTGAAGCTGTTGGTGCTTGCAAGGCCGGCAACATGTCGCAGGAAGACCTAACTCGGATCGAGAAGGCAATCTGTCCTGGTGAAGGTGCCTGTGGTGGCATGTACACCGCTAACACCATGGCTTCGGCTGCGGAAGCACTTGGCATGAGCCTGCCAGGTTCGGCTTCGCCTCCTAGCGCCGACCGTCGCCGCGACAACTGGGCTCACCGCTCGGGTGAAGCGGTGGTCAACCTGTTGAAGCTCGGCATCACTGCCCGCGACATTCTTACCAAG
>JBEDKG010000127.1:0-5210 GCA_041172205.1 Actinomycetota bacterium
CGTAGGTGGTGTCGTAAGCGCGTGGGCTCCAACGTTCGGCGATTTCTGAAAGTAGTGGGACTTGGGTCTCTGCGGTTTTCTTCATAATCTTCCTAACAAGTTGGACAACCTTTCTATTCTACTTTTTGGCAGATTCTTCAATCTTTCTTATCGCTAGGCTGGTGAGATGTCGCGTAAAGGTCTCTTCCTATTTCTGGCCACTGGTTTGGCTTGGGGTTTGCCGTACTTCTTTATTCGTATTGCGGCTGCCGAGTTCTCCGCACCGATGATCGTTTTCTCTCGCACTCTGGTTGGCGCCGCAGTTTTGATTCCACTGGCAATTAAGCGTGGCGTCCTGAAAGATACTTTGAAGGCCTGGCCTTACGTGCTTACTTTCGCCGTCCTGGAAATGATGGGACCTTGGTGGCTACTCAGCACCGCCGAGGGTGGTTCACCATCCCACATCAACAGCGGTTTGGCAGGATTGCTAATTGCCACGGTGCCGTTCTTTGGTGTTTTCATCAGCTACTTCTACATTGGCGACAAATCGGTAATTCACCCAAAGACTTTGCTTGGTTTGGCGGTTGGGTTCGTAGGTCTCATTCTGTTGGTTGGGATTGACTCGATCACCGGAGCGGTTGAACCCATTTGGGTTGGTGCAGTCGTTCTGGCCGCGCTCGGTTACGCGATTGCCCCTGCGATTGTGTCCAAGAAAATCCCGAACGTTCCGAGCGAAGGCGTGATCTCGGTTTCGATGGCATTGGTGGCCATCGTTTACTCGGTGCCGGCTCTGCTTCACCCGCTGGCCAATGAGAACGCGATTCCCACTGCCAACGGCTGGATCTCGCTGGCAGTGCTTGGCGTGATCTGCTCGGCCCTGGCTTTTGCCCTGTTCTTCGAGCTGATTCGCGAGATTGGTTCTATGCGCGCCAGCACCATTACCTACATGAATACTGTGGTCGCAATTGTGCTCGGCGTCACCTTTTTGGCGGAGCCGCTTACCCCAGGAATGATGATCGGCATCCCGCTGGTGATTTTGGGTTCGATTTACGCAACGCGAAAGCACAAATAGGTTCTTAATGTTCGCGTAAGCGAACCTTAAGGAAACTTAACCCAGTTAAATCCTTAACCTTGAATGGTGAGCCAATTTAATCGCAAAGTCTTGGTCGTCGAGGATGACGCCCTACTTCGCTCACTCATCGCATCTAATTTAGTAGCCGACGGATTCATTGTTGAGGCTACCGACAGCGCAGCTGGAGCCCGCAAAATAGCGGATGACTTCGATCCGGATGTGGCGCTTCTAGACATCGAATTGGGTAACGGCCCAACCGGAATTGACCTAGCCTTGGTGCTTCGCAAAAACATGCCTGAAGTTGCCTTGGTTTTCCTAACCCACATCCCTGAGCCTCGCGTAGTTGGCGTGGACAACCGCAAGATTCCAAAGAACGCCGCTTACCTTTCTAAGGATCGAATCACCGACCCAAAGATGTTGAGCCAGGCTATCGATGCCGCTCTTCGCGGTCGTGCTGGTCGAGAATTCCGCGACGACAAGCGCGACTACGCATTTGCCGAACTTAGCCGCTCACAGCTGGCCGTGCTACAGATGGTTGCGCTTGGAATGTCAAACGCTGAGATTGCAGCGGAACGTAGCACCACCGTTCGTGCGGTTGAGAACCTGGTCAAGCGCGCTTTCCACGCAGCTGGCATTGACACCGAAGCCGGTGGCAACCCTCGCGTTATTGCTGCCCGCGAATACATTCGCATCGCCGGCCTGCCTCACGGCAAGTAACCTTACGGAACTGTAACCGTAACGGTCTTTACAACCGTTCCAACCGTCACCTTCAGCGTGTGCTTACCCTTGGCGTACTTCTTCTGGAAGAGCTGCGTTGGGGTCAGGATGTTCACGTAGGTTTTAGCCTTACCTTCAAGGATGGTAGCGCGCTGTCCAACTAGGTTGTAGAAGTTGAAAATAACTTTCTTACTGACTGGCGCTAGCGTTACCGCCTGGGCACCCCAAACAACTGATTGGTTTACCGCTGAGACGCCGCTAGCAATCTGGGTGACATTGTCAGGATCCTGAATCGTTGCGGTGATGGTCTGGGTACCAGGCTCTGTCGATGAGACCTCCGCTGTCACGATTCCATCGTTCCAAGAAACCACGTCGGTTGTGGTGGTAAGAGTGCCGGTACCTGTGGCGGTAAAACGCACGGTAGCTCCGGCAACCGGGTTACCCCAGCGGTCGGTGACCTTAAAGTACTGCTGCACTGGGGTTCCAGGTACTGCAATTGGCGCAGGTAGCGCTTCGATGTTCTTCGCATCAGTTACCGCATTCTTGCAGGACATGGTGTGAGTCTTGAAGGCGGTACCGGTGTAAATCTTGAACGTCGTGATGCCGGTCTTGGTGCACATCAGAGCTATGCGTTGCGGATAGGTGAAGTTGAACGCCAGTGGCGAACTAAACGAATCCGAGCTGGTCAGACCAGAAATCGGACGCAGGGTGTCGTAGATCGCAGCCTTTCCACCGTTGTCTGCGGTCACCACAATTTCAGGTGAGTACAGCGCGATTGGCAAAGAGTTCTTCATGTAGGTGATGTTCAAAGTAACCACGTCAACGTCGTCCAGGTTGGAGTCGGTAGTGTCAAGAGGAAGTGCCGGGTTGGTCACTGGTTGACCGTTGACGGTCGCAATGTAATCACCGGCGGCATTGACGTCGTGTCCGCCACGGCTGGCCACAATCAATGTCGACGCACTTGCCTTGATGTTGATGTCTGTTACCAGCTGTGGCCACATGTAGTCGGCCGATTCGTCAAGCGCATTGGTGGTTGGCTGAATCGAGAACGCAATGAAGCCTCCCTCTTTGGCCTTGGTGTCGGCGTTCACGAACTTGTTGTTCTTGACGTCTTTCAAAGTGTTTTTGTTTACAACTGAGAACGAGACAATTCCGTTAGCGTCGGTGGCATTGTCGGCGTCGAAGTTGTTCCAGCGGCAAAGACGGCATCCCTGATCCACGATTAGGTGAACATCGCGGTCGACCTGGTTAGTTCCCCAGATGTCAGTGACCTTGTATTTGAGGTTCAGCGTGCTTCCGTACTTGTAGCTCTTTACGTAAACCTGTGAGTACTCAGGTAGCCAGTCTTTCTTGAAAACGCTCCATGCCCAAGTGAACTCCTGGAAGCTGCCGTTGGTGCACTCGTGTGCCCGAGACACCTGGTGTTGAGCGTTTTCGGCACGGTACAGACACTGCGAAGTGAAGCCCTGGTTTGAGCCAATCAACTTGATGATTGGGTAGTAGCCCGGGTCTTGCCAGTCGAGCACGAGGTTTCCAACAGTGGTTGCAGTCTCGCCCTCGCCGGAACTCAAGCCCACTCGAAGGTCGGTGTCGGCAACCGGGGTAACACCAAGGGTTAGGGTTACTTCGGCCATGCCTGTGTCATCGGTAATCGCAATGTTGTCTGGGTCGTCGATGCTATCGGTGAATGCAACGTCGCCGCTCATAACAAACTGAACCTTGCGACCCGCGTTGGCCACGCCACCTAGGTACTGAACGGTTACGGTGTTGCGGTCGGTACGCACCCAGGCGATATTGTGCTGGGTTTCCGAATCAACTAGGAGTCGGCTGGAGGCATCAAACTCGCGCTTTACTCGCTCGAATACGCCGTCTTCGATCTTGGCGTGAAGGTTTTGCCAGGTTGGGGCCGAAACCCATTCAACCGTGGCGCTCGCAGGTGCTGCCGCTAGTCCAGACAAGGCTAGCAGGGCACTGATCATCGTGGCCAGTAACGTGCGATTGGCTTTCTTCACCGGTTTCTCCCAAGTTTTAGAAACGAAAATAGCTAATGCTCGCACAAGCATTTGCCTTGAGTATAGGTGAAATTGGATTTTCGTGAAAGCGATTTCACGAAAACGTTACTAAGCCGTTTCGCGAATAACCAATTCGCACGGAAGGATCTCGGAATGAACCTTTTCTCCGCGAAGCGAAGCCAAAATCATCTTTGCCGCTTCCATTCCGAGCCCGGCAATATCCTGGCGAACGCTGGTTAGTCCCGGGTGCGAATTTTGAGCTAAATACGAGTCGTCGAAGCCGATAACGGCAACGTCGCCAGGTACGGATTTTCCAGCTTCTTGAAGCGCTGCGATAGCTCCAAGCGCCATTACGTCGTTCGAGCAGAAGATTGCATCGAGGTCTGGGTTCTTGGCGAGTAATTTCTTAGCGCCAGCGATGCCAGCTTCACGGCTCCAGTCGCCATTGGCAACCAGGTTCTTAGATTCTTTGAGGCCGAGTTTTTTGCAGGCAGCAAGGTAGCCGTCTAAACGCTGTTCAGCTGCGGTGTTAGTTAGGTCACCGGTGATGAAACCAACAGTCTTGAATCCCTTTTCGGCAAGGTGTTCTACCGCGGCGTAGGCGCCACCCGCGTTGTCGGAATCAACATATGCAAAAGGGTTACTGGTGTGAGGTGTGCCGTTCACAACTAGAGGTAGGTTCTGCTTTGCCAAACGTTTGATCAGCGAGTCTTTGTGGAGCTGCAAGAAGATTGCACCGTCGACTTCACCGCGTTGGAGGTACTGAGCAACTGGCGAATCTAGGTTATCTAGCGGTGCCACGAGAAGCAGTGTTTGCATCTCATTTTCCATTAGCACCTTGCTAATACCGTTGGTAATGGCACCCCAGAACGGGTCTTGGAAAACCGATAGGTCGTCGTCGATAACCACTGCGATTAGTCCGGTTCGTCCAGACGCCAGAGCTGCAGCAGCGCGGTTCTTCTGGTAGCCAAGTTGGTCCACGGCTTTGTTGACTGCGGCAACGCGGTCGGAATCTACCTTGGTGTCGCCGTTTAGAACTCGAGAAACCGTGGCTTCACTAACCCCTGCGAGTTTTGCAATCTCCGCATAGGTTGGACGGTTCTTCTGCTTCGCGGCCACGTAACCGATCACACCCTTATCGACTCAACAATCTTCACAATGTTACCGCCATTATTGGCAACAATGTCTTTGTAGACCTTGGCACTTAGCTTGGGCGTTCGCTCCAACGTATTAAAGTCAACGTGAACCAATCCGAAACGCTTTCGGTAGCCTTCAGCCCACTCATAGTTGTCCATTAGTGACCAGGCAAAATAGGAATCGAGTGGAACACCGGCATCAATAGCTTCGGAAAGCTGCTCTAGGTGAGCGAGCAGATACTCAACGCGAAGGTGGTCGTTGACCTCTCCGTTTTCAACCGGGTAGTCGTAGGC
>JBEDKG010000128.1:0-3326 GCA_041172205.1 Actinomycetota bacterium
CGCTACCCGACAACTATGTTCAGAGCGAACCTGGCGTGACCCAAGGTATCTCTCGAAAGGGTGGAACCATTTCGAAGGGTGGTGTTGGCTTCGTCGTGGCTATCGATGCCAAGAAGAAGACCTTCACTGTCAAGCCGATATCGCGCGGTCTATACATTGGTCCAATCACCGCAGAAGTGACTATTCAGTACCGTTTGGGCACCCAGAACCTAACCCAAACCTGTACGACTTCGTTTGGTACTGCAGCACTGGATAAGAAGACCATCATTACCGATCGCAGCAAGGAAACCCCGGCAGCAATTGCCGCGGTTACCAAGCCGTTCTTGAAGCTGCAGGCAGCTGGAAAGAAGTACGGCGCAACCGGTTACCTTGCACCAAAGCAGTTCACCAACTCGGTGGCCTGTTCGCTGAACAAAGACGCCTACGCGTACTTTGCTGCTGGTGCTGCCATCAATGCAACCGCAGTGGTCACCCGTGACCGTCGCTGGCCAACTACCTACGCAAGGCAGAAGCCAAACGGAACACCAATTGCACCAACCCGTGTGCTTTGGAACCTGACCATCGGTTAGTAACAAGCAAAACGGACCTCGGCTCAAAGTCGGGGTCCGTTTTCTTTTAACGGCTTGAAACTAGGTGTTTTGCCAACGGCATGCGAGAATTGAAAGCGAATGGAGTGATTCAAATTTGTCCAGCGAAGAACGAAACTAAACACGATCCAGCCGGTTGGCGAAATGTCCCAGAGACGAGCCGACCACTAGACCCAGAGCGAGTTGCAAAACTATTAGCTCAGGAATGGGAAACCTTCTCAAAGGCCACCCCCAAGTCCGGTGTCCACAATCAAGAAGCATCGAAAGTACTGCCCATGGGCGTTACTTCCAGCTTCCAGCATTGGGACCCATATCCAATTTCAGTAGTGTCCGCCAAGGGCGCCTATGTTACCGACGTAGATGGCCGAGAACTTCTCGACCTCTCGATGGGCTTTGGTGCAATGTTGGTCGGTCACCTGAACCCAACCGTCGTAGCCCGCGTGAAAGATGCACTCGACAACGTCGGAACGCTGTTTGTGACCCCGTCACCAACCGCAACCGTTGCTGCCGAGGCTTTCAAGAAGCGCTTTGGTCTAGATATGCTACGTTTCACCAACTCGGGTACCGAGTCGTTGATGTATGCCGTTCGCACTGCACGCGCAGTGAACGGTAAGCGCGGCATCGTAAAGATCGAGGGTGGTTACCACGGTGGTTACGACCCACTACAGGTTTCGGTAAAACCACCGCTTTCTGCGATTGGTAACCCGGAGAAGCCAACCCCACACGTGCCTTCAGAGGTCACCGCCGGCGACGTTTACGTGGTCCCTTACAACAACCTTCCTTACCTGGAGAAAATCTTCAAGAAGAACCACAAGAAGATCTCGTGCTTCGTGCTCGAGCCTGTTCTTGAGAACTTGTCGATCGTTCTACCAGACGAGGGTTACCTGCAGGGAGTTCGCGACCTTTGCGACAAGTACGACATCGCGCTGATCTTCGATGAGGTAAAGACCGGTTTAACCGCCGGCGCTCGCGGAGCAGCAGGTCGTCTTGGCGTAAAGCCTGACCTAATCACCATGGCTAAGAGCATCGGTGGAGGTTTGCCTGTGGCAGCCTTCGGCGGTAAGCAGAAGTACATGGACGCAGTTGTTGATGGCCGCATGGCTCACTACGGAACCTACAACGGTAACCCGCTAGTGATGGCAGCAGTCATGGCTGTAGACGAGATTTGCACCGACGCGGCTATGGCCAAGGCGGAAGAAATCAACGACTACGCGCTGCGCAAGATGGACGCAATCATTGCCCAGTATGAGCTACCTGCTCACACCATCGGCTTTGGTATCAAGGGCGCCATCATTTGGTCAGATAGGCCAGTTCGCAACTACCGCGACTACAAGGCAACCGACTTCCAGATCGCTGAACTCAGCTGGCTCTGGGGTGTGAACCGCGGTGTTCTAACCCCTCCGGGTCTAGATGAGCAGTGGCTGGTCTCGCTAGCTCACACCGAGGCAGACATGGACAAGCTTGTGGAAGACTTCCGCTCGCTAGCCGAGGCTCTTCGCGCATAAACAACTAGAACTGAGTGGGCTTGCCATATTGGCAGGCCCACTTTCTATTTAAGGGACTTTGTGTAGGAAACGATGCCAACGATTAGGAGTACTAGCCCAAAAATAATCGCAGGGCCTCCGAGCATGAGCAAGTACCAGAAGTTGACCATGATAGCGAAGCCTAAGAACGTCAGCGGCAAAAAGATTGCTAACAGCATGATTGAGCAGCCCTTTTTTGATTCAGCTGGCACCTTGCTGGAACTTAGTGCCGTCATGGCTGCTATTCCAAGGCCAAGAAAAATAAACCCAATGTTTATCGCTCCGCGATTTCCGCAGGCGTCTGAGCATAAAGTCCAAAGCGGTAAGAAAGCGGCGATGATGATTAGGCCTGCGGCCACGTAGCCCCCGCGACCCTTTAGTTTGTTTTTCATGATTCCCCCTTGGGGAAATGATAAACCTAGTTTCCGGTTAGTTCTGAAACGTTTCCGAGGATATCGTCGAATTCCTTGGCGCTTAGGTAGCCGAGATCCATTGCTGCCTGGCGAACCGTAAGTCCGCCTTCCGAGGCGTGCTTTGCAATTGCGGTTGCCTTCTCGTAGCCAATGGTTGGGCCGAGAGCGGTTACCAAACCGATGGAGTTTTCAACGGTTGACCTCAAGTACTCAACGTTGGCCGTGATGCCATCCACGCAGAGGTCTGCGAATACTCGGCAGCCACGCTTTAGGTATGCGATCGACATGTTTAGCGAACGAGACATGATTGGCTCGAACGCGTTCAGCTGAAGCTGTCCTGCTTCCGATGCCATGGTCACGGTTAGGTCGTTGCCAATTACGGTGAAAGCAATCTGGTTGATTACCTCAGGAATAACCGGGTTGACCTTGCCTGGCATGATCGATGAACCAGCTTGGCGGGCAGGAAGGTTGATTTCACCAAAGCCGGCACGAGGGCCTGACGATAGCAGGCGAAGGTCGTTGGCAATCTTCGACTGCTTGGCTGCAATTCGCTTTAGGAGACCCGACGCGGTGATGAATACACCGGTGTCTTGTGTTGCCTCGATTAGGTTGGCAGCCACGGTGAATGGGTGACCAGTAACCTCCGTAAGGTGCTTTGCAACCACTTCTGGGTAACCGTCTGGAGTGTTGATGCCGGTACCAATTGCGGTACCACCAAGGTTGATTTCGCTGATCAGCGGCAAGATGTTTTTGATTCGCTCGATGTCTTCGCGGATCATGATTCCGTAGGTGCCGAACTCTTG
>JBEDKG010000129.1:0-6169 GCA_041172205.1 Actinomycetota bacterium
GTTTGGAAGAGTTCACGGCGGTTCTAACCGAGGTTTGCCGCGACCTTGCGATGCAGTTGCTTTCAGATGCCGAAGGTTCGACCCACGACATTGCCATCGAGGTTGTGAATGCTGCCAGCGAAGACGACGCCGTTGCGGTTGGTCGCTCGCTTGCACGTAACAACCTTTTCAAGGCTGCCGTTTTCGGCAACGACCCAAACTGGGGACGCATTCTGGCAGCTGTTGGTACCACCAGCGCCGAATTCGATCCTTACAACATCGACGTCTCAATCAATGGCGTTACCGTTTCGCGAAAAGGCGAACCGGACCAACCTCGAAACCTGGTCGACATGACTCCGCGACGCGTTGACATTTTGATTTCACTGAACGCCGGAAATGAAACTGCAACGGTCTTCACCTCAGACCTCACTCACGCCTACGTCACCGAGAACAGTGAGTACTCCAGCTAATGCTTAAGACCGAACAGCAAGACACCGCGCTCGCGCGCATCAAAGCAGAAACCCTCATTGAGTCCCTTCCTTGGTTGAAGCAATTTCACGGCAAAACCATCGTGGTTAAATTCGGTGGCAACGCAATGGTCGACGACGCACTTCAGCAGGCTTTTGCTGAAGACATGGCGTACCTGCGTTGGATCGGTATTCGTCCCGTGGTCGTTCACGGGGGAGGGCCGCAGATCACCGCACGCCTTGCAGAACTTGGAATCGAAAGTGAATTCCGTGGAGGCTTTAGAGTCACCACACCAGAAACTATCGATGTGGTTCGAGACGTTCTTCGCCTTACCATTAGCGCACGTCTTGCAGGTCTCATTGAACTTGCCGGAGCCAAGACGCAGGTTATGAGCGGCGAAGATGCCAACCTGTTCCGGGCCGAAAAAACCATCCTTGATTCCGAGGAAGGTCCAGTCGACATCGGGCTGGTCGGCGAGGTTACTCTGGTGAATCCTCGAATCGTTTTCGATGCACTCGAGGCGGGACGCATCCCTGTTATTTCAACGGTGGCACCCGACGCCAACGGTCAGCTTTTGAATGTAAACGCCGACCTTGCTGCCAGTGCTCTAGCGGTGGCACTGGGCGCTGAAAAACTAATGGTCCTCACCGACGTGCCTGGTCTTTACGCAAACTGGCCAAATCGGGATTCGCTGGTCAGCGAGATCAACGTAGCAGAACTCCGCGAGCTTCTGCCAAGCCTTGAATCGGGAATGATTCCGAAGATGCAGGCTTGTCTGCAAGCTGTTGAACACGGTGTTCCTCGTGCGCACATCATCGACGGCCGCACTCCACACAGCATTCTGCTAGAAATTTTCACCAAGTCCGGTTTCGGCACAATGGTCTTCCCGAGCGAGAACTAAAGAGAGAGTAACCATGGTTCGCCACTTCCTAAAAGACGACGACATCACACCAAAAGAGCAAGCAGCGATTCTCGAGCTTGCCAGTGAGGTGAAGGCCGCTCCTTACAAGTTCCGACCATTCGAAGGTCCAAAAACCGTTGCTCTGATTTTCGACAAGACTTCCACCCGCACGCGCGTTTCGTTCACCGTTGGCGTTGCCGACCTTGGGGGAAACCCGATGGTCATCGACACCGGTTCGAGCCAGATGGGTGGCAAGGAATCGGTTGCCGACACCGCGCGCGTTTTGGAGCGACAGGTGGCAGCCATCGTCTGGCGCACCTACGCTCAAGCTGGTCTCGAGGAGATGGCAGCGAACTCTTCAGTTCCGGTAATCAATTCGCTTTCAGACGACTACCACCCATGCCAGATTCTGGCTGACCTTCTGACCATCAAGGAACACAAGGGAACACTTTCCGGTCTGTCGATTGCATACGTCGGTGATGCCGCCAACAACATGGCGAACTCCTACCTGATCGGCTGTGCCATGGCTGGAATGCATGTGCGCATTGGAGCGCCGGCCGCTTATGCTCCGGCGGCTCACATTGTCCGTCGTGCCGAAGAAATCGCCTCGGAAACGGGTGGTTCTGTCACCGTTTACGGCAACCCAGAAGAAGCTGTTCTTGGAGCCGACGTCGTTACCACAGACACCTGGATTTCGATGGGGCAGGAGTCCGAGAAGCAGCAGCGCATCGACGCATTCGCCGGCTACACAATCGATGCCGCGTTGATGTCCAAGGCGAAATCCGACGCAATCTTCCTGCACTGTCTTCCTGCCTACCGAGGCTACGAAGTTTCAGCAGAAGTAATCGACGGCCCTCAGTCGGTTATCTGGGACGAAGCCGAGAACCGTCTCCACGCTCAAAAGGCGTTGATGATTTGGCTTGCCAAACATGTTGCTTGAAACCGAACGGCTAATTCTTAGACCTTTGAAGGCCGAGGATGTCGATGACATTCTTCCGTATCACAGCGACCCAGTAAGCATCCGTTACATTCCTTGGGACCAGCGCGACCGTGAGTTCGTTGTCGACTGGCTGACTCGCGCAGTTACCTATCTTGGCATCAAAGAAGACCAGCCTGGGTTGCTTCTAGCCATGGTCGAAAAGTCGAGCAACAAAGTCATTGGGCAACTAAATTCAGCCATGACGGATCGGCCGAATCAGACTGCGGATGTTGGTTACATCAGTAACCCCGAGTACCGCGGGCAAGGTTTTGTTCACGAGGCACTGGTAGCCCTAATCGACTACCTGTTTCACGAAGAAAAAGTGCATCGCGTCATCGCCGACATCGACATTCGAAACCAGGATTCGATTCGAGTTGTCGAACGCTTGGGTTTCCGCCGAGAGGCAACCTTCGTTGAGAACGACTATCTAAAAGGGGAGTGGTGCTCGATGCATCTCTACGCCCTACTCAGTCGTGAGTGGCCCTCAAAGTAAGATTGACCCTGTTCAGACCATAAGGAGTTCCATGTCGAATCGTGCCGGAGACGCTGGCGCCCTTTGGGGTGGCCGTTTTGAGGGCGGCCCTGCCGAGTCGGTTGCCGCTCTGAGCCGTTCGATTCACTTCGACTGGCGTCTAGCTAGTTACGACATCGCTGGAACTCGCGCGCACATCAAGGCGTTGCACTCAGCCGGTTACCTAACCGTTCCGGAACTTGAGAAACTCGACAAGTCACTTGCCCAACTTCTAAAGCGAATCGAAGACGGAAGTTTCACCGCTAAGCCTGCGGACGAAGATGTTCACTCGGCTCTTGAGCGCGGACTTATTGAGATTGCTGGAGCGGAATTGGGCGGCAAGGTTCGAGCCGGCCGTTCTCGAAATGACCAGATCGCAACTCTGATTCGCACCTACCTTTTGGATGAGGCGAATCACCTTGAATCATTGGTTCTTCAGCTCATTCAGGTGCTTACCGACCGAGCTGAAGAAAACCTCGCGGTGGCTATGCCTGGCCGTACCCACTTCCAGCACGCCCAGCCGGTTTCTCTGGCTCACCACCTGCTGGCTCACGCCTGGCCGCTCTCTCGCGACCTGGAACGTCTTGGAGAGTGGCGCAAGCGCGCCAGTCTTTCGCCATACGGCGCCGGCGCTCTGGCTGGTTCAACTCTGGGCCTTGACCCACATCTGGTCGCCAAAGAATTGGGACTATCGGGTCCAACTCAGAATTCAATGGACGCAACCGCCAGTCGCGATGTCGTCGCAGAATTTGCTTTTATCTGCACCATGATCGGGATCAACCTTTCGCGTTTCAGTGAAGAGATCATCATCTGGGCAACCGCTGAGTTCGACTTCATTAAGTTGGACGACGCCTACTCAACCGGTTCGTCGATCATGCCTCAGAAGAAAAACCCGGACGTCGCTGAGCTCGCTCGCGGAAAGTCTGGCCGCCTGATTGGAAACCTAACCGGGCTGCTAGCAACTCTCAAGGCGCTTCCGCTCAGTTACAACCGCGACCTTCAGGAAGATAAAGAGCCGGTCTTCGACACCGTCGACACTCTTTCGATCCTGCTTCCAGCTTTCACCGGCATGGTTGCCACGATGACTTTCAATAAGAACCGTCTCGAGCTATTGGCACCAGCGGGATTCTCGCTAGCCACCGACGTTGCCGAGTGGTTGGTGAAGCAGAAGGTTCCTTTCCGCGACGCCCACGAGATCACCGGTCAATTGGTTTCGTTCTGTGAAAAGAACGGACTCGAACTTCACCAGGTTCCAGACAGCGAGATGGCAAAGATTTCGAAGAAGCTGACCCCTGAAGTCCGCGATGTTCTCTCGGTCTCAGGTTCCATCAAGGCTCGTTCCGGTGCTGGTGGTACCGCTCTTCCTCGAGTCATCGAGCAGATTTCATCGCTTCGCAAGCTGGTTGCAAAGGGAGTCAACTAATGAGTAACCCGGCAATCTTGGCAACCCAGTCAAACGACATCACTTTTGGGCACATCCTCGATGAATTGAAGTGGCGTGGGCTGGTAGCTCTCTCGACCGACGAGCAGGAACTGCGCGCAGCCCTCGACGGACAAATTACTTATTACTGTGGCTTCGACCCAACCGCACCGAGCCTTCATCTTGGAAACCTGGTGCAGCTGCTAACCATGCGCCGCTTGCAGTTGGCCGGACACAAGCCGCTTTGCCTAATCGGTGGTTCAACCGGTTTGGTTGGCGACCCGAGACCAACCGCTGAGCGCACCCTAAACGACAAGAGCACGGTTGCCGAGTGGGTTTACAAGCTAGGTCTTCAGGCTTCACGATTCCTATCCTTCGAGGGGGAGACCAGCGCTCGTCTGGTGAATAACCTCGACTGGACCGAGCCAATGAGTGCCATCGACTTCCTTCGCGACATCGGTAAGCACTTCCGCGTTGGCAAGATGCTGTCCAAGGACGCCGTGTCTGCTCGCCTAAACAGCGACGCCGGAATTTCGTTCACCGAATTCAGCTACCAGATCCTTCAGGGTCTTGACTTCCTAGAGCTTTTCAAGCGCTACGACTGTGTGCTACAGACCGGTGGTTCGGACCAGTGGGGAAACCTCACCAGCGGTACCGATCTCATTCACCGCGTTGAGGGTAAGAGCGCTCACATTCTGGCTACGCCGCTAATCACCAACTCGGACGGCAAGAAGTTCGGTAAATCAGAGGGTAACGCCGTTTGGTTGGATGCCGAATTCACCAGCCCGTACGCGTTCTACCAGTTCTGGCTAAACGTCGAAGACGCCGATGTCGTTGATCGCCTAAAGGTGTTCACGTTCCTGTCGCGCGCGGAGATCGAGGAATTGGCACAGGCCGTCGCTGACGCGCCTTACCTGCGAGCCGCTCAGAAGCGCCTGGCTTTGGAAGTTACCTCCCTGGTGCACGGCGTGGAGGCTGCTGAGGCGGCAATCGCTGCTTCGGCTGCACTGTTCGGAAACGGTGAACTTGAGGCGCTTGACTCGGAAACCCTAAAGGCGGCTCTTACCGAGCTGCCAAACGCAACCGTAGGTGCAGATCACTCGTTAGCCCAGGCTCTCGTAGACACCGGACTCGTGGACAGCCTGTCGGCTGGTCGCCGTGCGATCAAGGAGGGTGGTGTCTACCTAAACAACGTGAAGGTAGACGACGAACTGGCAACGGTTGGTTCGTGGCTACCTGGCGGATTTGCTGTACTACGTCGTGGCAAAAAGACCCTTTCTGGTCTATTCCGCGCCTAAATCAGGGAAGTTTCAAAAAAGTTCAAAAAAATCCCCAAATGGATTTGACTTTTACCGTTACCTTCTCGTAATGTTTTACCTGTTGCCCAAAGCTTGGAATTCCTGATTAGGAAACCGGCTCAAGTGCAAAAAATCCTGGAGCTATCCAAATTGACCATTGATTTGGTTTTACTTGGTGTTTTAGGATTGCTTCCTCGGAAAAGTTTTTTGTCGAACGTGTTTGACAAAGTCCTGGAACGTGGTAAGTTAGAAAAGTTGCTCTGTAGGCCAGAAGAAATTCGAACCCGCAGAAGCATCCGATCCTTGAGAACTCAACAGTGTGCACAAAACAATGTCGATGCCATTTATTTGGTTTCTAGAACTTGTTCTAGATTCCGCAACTAATTGGTTAGACAGATTGTCAGACAATCTGAATAGCTAGATCAAATTGAATGCCACATTATTCCGTGGCTTTCGTAAGGTTTGACAAGGAAGCTTGCTTCTTTGTCTTCCAAACTTTTACGGAGAGTTTGATCCTGGCTCAGGACGAACGCTGGCGGCGTGCTTAACACATGCAAGTCGAACGATGAAGCTGGAGCTTGCTCCGGTGGATTAGTGGCGAACGGGTGAGTAA
>JBEDKG010000130.1:0-7262 GCA_041172205.1 Actinomycetota bacterium
AGTCGCTAAGTCGGGGAAGACCTTGCAAGAGCTTGCCTCGCAAATCACGATTTACCCTCAAGTGCTAATAAACGTGAAGGGCGTGGATCGCTCACGCGTTGGTGACGAAGTTGTTCAAGCTGCCGTTCAGGAAGCCGAAGCAGAACTTGGCGAAAGCGGCCGTGTGTTACTTCGCGCCAGCGGAACCGAACCGGTAATTCGAGTCATGGTTGAAGCTGCCGAAATGGGCCAGGCTCAGGGTTGGGCAGATCGCATTGCTCGTGTTGTAACCAAGCAGTTAGCTATTTAAGAAATCATCGGGGGATAAATGAAAACTAAATCGACTTGGCTTTGGACAATTGCCATCGGACTCGTGGCTGCCATCTTCGGATTTATCGTTGGCGTTGACGACGCGCAGGCTGCTACTAAGCCATGTACCTCGAGCCAGACCTATTCGATTCAAACCGCGCAGTCGAATGTTGACCAAAAGCAGCGAACCGTGAACAACGACCAGCAGAGCTACAACACCGCTCAGCAGAAGCTGACGGCAGCTAATGGCAAGGTGAATGATTTAACCGCAAAGCGTGATGCTTCAAAGGCAAAGATTGCGTCATTGCTGGCCAGCGCTGCCAAGAACTTGAACAGCCCTTCGGTTGCCAGAGGATACAAAGACCAGGCGAACTCGGAAGTTTCGAACCTGAACTCGCTGGAACAGCGTTTGAAGTGGGCCCAGCAGGAGCAGAAGACTGCCAACACGGATGCAGCGAATAAGCTCACCAAGCTCTCTCGAAGCCAGAAGGATTTGGCCACCGCTCAGGAAAACCTGGCCAACAAGCGCCGCGCCTGCGTTTAGGACTTACGCAGCAGCACGCGTTCGACCGCGTGGTTCGAACCTTTGCGAAGAACCAGGGTTGCCCGCGAAAGCGTTGGTGCTATGTTCTCAATTAAGTTCGGCAGGTTGATGTTCTCCCAGAACCCCTCGGCAGTAGCCAGGGCATCTTCTGCTTTCATTTCCGCGTAGCGGTGGAAGTAACTCTTTGGGTTTGTGAAAGCTCCGGCACGGAGTTTCTGGAATCTACTCAGGTACCAGGCGCGAATGTCGGACTGCTCGGCGTCCACGAAAATTTTGAAGTCAAAGAAGTCGCTTAGCGCTAAGGGTTGGTCTTTCTCCGGCGCCTGCAAAACATTCAAGCCCTCGATGATCACAACGTCTGGTTCGTCGATCGAAACGGTTTCACCAGGGATTATGTCGTAGGCGAGGTGAGAGTAAACCGGTGCTTCCACGTGGTCCTTACCCGATTTGATGTCGCTCACAAATTGGAGCAAAGCCTTGCGGTCGTAGCTTTCTGGGAAACCCTTGCGCGCCATCAGGTCGCGGCGTTCGAGCTCGGCGTTTGGATACAGGAAGCCGTCGGTGGTGACCAAAGCCACCTTCGGGGTGCCCTCCCAGCGTCTCAGCAATTCGGCAAGAAGGCGAGCGACGGTTGACTTTCCAACCGCGACCGAACCGGCGACACCGATGATGAAAGGAACTCGCTTGGCACGTTCGCCGAGGAACTTGCTGGTGGTGGCATGCAGCGACTGGGTTTCAGCCACGTAAAGGTTCAGAAGTCGGCTAAGCGGCAGGTAAACATCGACAACTTCTTGAATATCTAGGACGTCGCCAAGACCCTGAATTTGCTTGATTTCTTCGGCTGTGAGCGGCTGTTCGGTGCTGGCACCAAGTTCGGCCCAATCCTGCCTAGAGACAACGACAAAGGGGGAAAGTTCCGCGCCAGGTTGTGCTTCTCTGTCTTCAGCCATCAGTAATCAATTGTGGCGTAAATTGGTAGTTATGTGTGGAATTGTCGGCTACGTAGGCCCGAAATCGACCGTCGATGTTTTGATCGGTGGGCTTCGCCGTTTGGAGTACCGCGGCTACGACTCTGCCGGTGTCTCGGTTATTTCCGATGGTCACCTCGAGACTCGCAAGAAGGCCGGCAAGCTGGTCAACCTCATTGGTGAGATCGACGCCGACCCGATTCCGGTTTCCCACATCGGTATTGGTCACACCCGTTGGGCCACCCACGGAGCGCCGACCGATGGCAATGCTCACCCACACTTGGGTGGAAGCCACGAAAAACTTTCACTTATTCACAACGGCATCATCGAAAACTTCTCCGAGCTGAAGGCCGAACTTCTGGTTGAGGGCACTCGCTTTGCCTCCGACACCGACAGCGAAGTTGCGGCGCACCTAATTGCCCGCGAATACGACAAGACCGGCGACCTAGTGGCGGCCTTCCGCACCGTGGTCAACCGCTTGCACGGAGCGTTCACAATTCTTGTAATTCACGAAGACCAGCCTGATGTTGTTTTGGCAGCACGCCGAAACGCACCTTTGGTAATCGGTCTTGGCGAGGGCGAAAACTTCCTCGGCTCAGATGTGGCCGCGTTCGTTGAGCACACCAAGCGAGCCATTTCGGTTGGCCAGGACGAGATCGTTATTTTGCGTGCCGATTCGGTTGAAATTGTTGGCTTCGATGGCAAGCCGGTGACGTCCGAAGAATTTACCGTGGACTGGGATGCCACCGCAGCCAGCAAGGGCGGTTGGCCTTCGTTCATGGCGAAGGAAATTGCCGACCAGCCTCAGGCGGTTGCCGACACCCTCATGGGTCGAGTTGACTCAGACGGTCACGTGACCATTCCTGAGATGGACGGCCTTAGCGCTGCCGACATCAAGAACATCGATCGCATCATCATCGTGGCTTGCGGTACCGCTTCCTACGCCGGCGACATCGCCAAGTATGGAATTGAAAAGTGGTCACGCATTCCGGTGCAGGTTGAGCTTTCACACGAGTTCCGCTACCGCGACCCAATTGTGACCAAGAACACTTTGATCGTTGCAATTTCTCAGTCTGGCGAAACCATGGACACCCTGATGGCCACGCGTTACGCGCGCGACCTAGGCGCAAAGGTTTTGGCAATCTGTAACACCCAGGGAGCTACCCTGGCTCGTGAGTCGGATGCCACCATCTACACCCACGCCGGACCTGAAGTTGCGGTTGCTTCGACCAAGGCTTTGGTTGCACAGATCACTGCCGGCTTCCTGCTAGGTCTTTACCTTGCCGAAGTTCGCGGAGCCACCCCTTCTAGCGAATTACAAAAACTTGGACGAGAACTCCTGAAGCTTCCGGCACAGGTGAGCGAAGTGATTGCTGGGCTTGATGAAGCGAAGGCTTTGGGTGCTGCCATGGCAAGCGCCAAATCGGTGCTGTTCCTCGGTCGCAACGTTGGGTTCCCGGTTGCCATGGAAGGCGCTCTCAAGCTCAAGGAGCTCGCCTACATTCACGCAGAAGGTTTTGCCGCTGGTGAACTAAAGCACGGTCCGATTGCACTGATCGAAGAAGGTCAGCCGGTCATCGTCATTGTTCCTTCGCTTCGCGACGAAGACAGCCTGCACCCGAAGGTGATTTCGAACATCCAGGAAATCCGCGCTCGCGGAGCCAAGGTGATTGCAATTGCCGAAGAAGGCGACACCGAGGTTGGCCAGTGGTCTGAACACGTGATTTTCGTGCCGGAGACTGAACAGCTTTTCGCAGCAATTTTGACCGTTATTCCGCTGCAGGCGTTCGCGATGGCGCTGGCCGAGGCTAAGGGTCTGGATGTTGACCAGCCACGAAACCTCGCCAAGTCGGTTACGGTCGAGTAACCAATCATGGTTAAAGGCATTGGTGTGGATCTGGTGGACATCGCCAGATTCGAAGAGCACGTTGCCAAAACCCCAAAACTTTTGGAACGACTATTTTTGAGTTCCGAATTGGATGCCCCGATGAAAACCATCGCCGGGAGATTTGCTGCGAAAGAAGCGCTGATTAAGGCACTTGGTGGCTCGGACGGCGTGGCCTGGCACGAGGTTGAAATTACAAAAAATTTGTCTGGCAAGCCAGAGATAAAGACGCTCGGCCTAACGGCCGAGACGGTGGCTGCTGCCGGCATCTCAAGTCTTCACCTTTCGATTAGCCACGACGCGGGCATGGCGGTAGCGATGGTGGTTGCGGAATGAGAACTCTTCGAATCAACCTCGACGCGATTGTTCATAACCTCGATGTAATGCGCGCTCGTGCTTCGCAGGCGAAGGTCATGGGTGTCGTGAAGGCGAACGCCTACGGTCACGGAAGCGTTGAGGTAGCTCGCACTCTAGAACGCGCAGGCGTTGACTACCTAGGAGTTGCCGATGTTCAGGAAGCACTGGCACTTCGAGAAGCAGGAATTGCCACCCCGATCCTCGCTTGGCTGCACGACCCAGCCGACGACTTTGTAGCGGCGCTAACCAACAACGTTGATCTAGGTATTGCCAACATCGAGCAGCTCGGCCACATCGCCAAAGCGGCAGCCCTCACCGGCGAGGTTGCCAAGCTTCACCTGAAGATTGACACCGGTCTAGGTCGAAATGGTTCCACCGCGGACGAGTGGTCTGAACTTTTGGATGCTGTGAAATCGCTCGGCGACGCCGTTGAGGTAATTGGAATCTTCAGCCACCTTTCGACCACCAGCCGCCAAGATGACCTAGCGCAGATTGAAAAGTTTGACCAAGCGGTTGCCGAAGCTAAGCGCGCCGGCGTTAGTTTCCAACTTCGACACCTCACCGCCTCGGACGGCTCACTTGCCTACCCAGATGCCCACTACGAGATGGTTCGTATCGGTGTTGCCCTTTACGGACTCGACCCGTTCTCGACGAACAAGGCTGCCGAATACGGGCTGGTTCCTGCCATGACCGCGGTCTCTCGCGTGGCTCAGGTGAAGACCGTGCCGGCTGGCCACGGGGTTAGCTACAACTTCCTGCACCGAACCACTGCCGAAACTACCTTGGCGCTTGTGCCGGTCGGTTATGCCGAAGGTCTGCCTAGAGCTGCCACCGGCAAGGCCGAGGTTTCGATTGGTGGAAAGCGCTACCCAATCCTGTCGCAGATTGCCATGGACCAGTTAGTTCTAGATGTTGGCCAGGACCCAATCCAGGTTGGCGACGAGGTAATCATATTTGGCGACGGCGCCACCGGTGTTCCTAGCGCCGACGACCTGGCCGCAGCAGCCGGAACCATTAACTACGAAATCGTGACCCGCATGGGCGGGCGTTTCAAGCGCGAATATTTTGGAGCCGGTCAGTGAGCAGAGAGCTCACCAAACTCAAAATTGCTACGGCAGAAGATATGAACGAGTTTGGGCTCAAGGTGGCCAAAGTTTTGAAGGCAGGCGACCTGGTAATTCTTACCGGGCCTCTCGGAGCCGGAAAGACCACGTTCACTCGCGGTGTTGGAGAAGGCCTGAAGGCTATCGGTAATGTTTCCAGCCCAACCTTTGTAATTGCCCGCACTCACAAGCGCGAAAACAGTGATGTTCCTTTAGTTCACGTTGACGCCTATCGTCTTAGTTCAGTTCACGAATTCGATGACTTAGACATTGATGTCGAAAATTCAATCGTCCTGGTTGAGTGGGGTCGCGGTTTTGCAGAAGAGCTCTCCGACACCTGGTTGGACATTGAGATTGAGCGCGATCACACCGGCGAAAGCGACGAACGTGTGGTCACCCTGACCGGCGTTGGACCGCGCTGGGAAACCGAGGAGGCGTTCGCATGAGCTTGATTCTCGCTATCGATACCTCTTCCGGCACCAGTGTGGCACTGGTTGAAAACGGACAGCTGCGCGCCGAACACAACGTTGCCGACACCATGAAGCATGCCGAACTTATTGGCGCCGCGATTCAAGACGTGTTGGCGCAGGCCTTCGTGCATCCGTCGCAGATTATGGGAGTTGTCGCCGGCCGTGGACCAGCCCCTTTCACGGGCCTGAGAGTTGGCATTGCGGCCGCAACCATGTTTGCCGCCGGCTGCGGCATCAAGCTCTATGGAGCGGTGAGTCTCGATGCCATTGCTCTGGCTGCGCTGCCAACTCTCGAGGTTTCCAAAAACACCCCACTGCTGGTGACCACCGATGCCCGCCGCAAAGAGGTTTACTGGGCGCTTTACTCAGGTATAGATCAACACGGTGTGCCGATTCGAATTGATGGCCCAGGTGTTATGAAGCCAGCCGAATTGGAAGAGTATCTACTAGACCGAAACGTTCACCCGGTCACCACCGAACTTCCGGTGAGCGCCGCGAACCTCGCGTTCCTCGCCGAAGCTCAGCTTCGCTCCGGAACAATTTCCGAAGACGTTTCGGCGCTCTACCTTCGCGCAGCCGATGCCGTGGAGCCTAAGGCGCGAATCGGCAAGGCGGTTAGCGGATGAGCGATGTGAAGATTATTGCCGCGACCGAGCATCACCTCGAAGCCATCATGGATCTTGAGCACGAGTGTTTCGGTAACGACGCCTGGCTTGAAGAAACCATGCGCTTTGAACTTCTCGCCGACCACACTCGCTACTTTGTTCTTCTGCAAAATGACCGGCTGCTCGGTTACGCCGGCCTGAGCAAAATTTCTGGCAGCGACCAAGCCGATGTTCAGACAATCGCGGTTAGCCCAGAACTCAGAGGCAAAGGCTTTGGCCGAAAGCTGATGGACCGCCTATTAACCGAAGCCAAGACTCTAAAGGCCAGCGAAATCTTCCTAGAGGTTCGAGCCGATAATTCGGTAGCCCAGAATCTTTACGAATCTCTAGGCTTTGAACACATCGACACCCGCAAGCGTTACTACCAACCAGACAACGTGGACGCCTGGATCATGCGGGCACGCCTTAGCGAAACCAATGCTTCGGAGCCGATCGTGCTGGGTATTGAATCTTCGTGCGACGAAACTGGTATCGGAATCGTGCGCGGTAACACGCTGCTTGCCAACGTGATTTCCAGTTCCATGGACCTGCATGCCCGTTTCGGTGGTGTGGTGCCGGAAATTGCAGCTCGCGCCCATCTCGAGGCTTTGCAACCCACGCTCACCCAAGCACTTCACGATGCCAAACTTTCGATGCAAGACATCGATGCCATTGCCGTGACCAACGGCCCAGGACTGTCCGGAGCGCTGATGGTTGGAGTCGGTGCCGCCAAGGCTTTAGCAGTAGCCAGTGGCAAACCTATCTACGCCGTAAACCACCTCGTGGGTCACGTTGGCGTAGATGTGCTGGAGGGTGAGTTGGAACTCCCAACCATCGCACTCCTAGTTTCTGGTGGTCACACCTCGCTGCTTCTGGTTCGAGACCTACTGGACGACGTGATGCTTCTAGGAGAGACCATCGACGACGCAGCCGGCGAGGCCTTCGACAAAGTGGCCAGGCTGCTCGGCCTAAGTTACCCTGGCGGCCCGGCCATCGACAAGGC
>JBEDKG010000131.1:0-5408 GCA_041172205.1 Actinomycetota bacterium
ACCAGCGCGGAAGAGCTCTTCCTCAAGACCAATCTTGGCTAGACGGTCTCCCAGATAACCAACGGCTTCTTCGTTGCCGAACATGGTTTGAGCAACCCAACGCTCAGGCTTCGAACCGAGAACGCGGTAGACGATTTCGTCATTCCACTGCTCTTGGGTAACTGTGAATTCTTTATCATCGCGCTTCTTGGCTTGCATGAGCTGAACCTTTTGACGCTTTGGTGCGCTAGCTGCGATGTCCTTGCGGTGGTCCTCGACTAGCTGAGCGAGCGCGAAGTTGAGTTCTTTCAAACCCTCACGGCTGGCAGCGGAAACCTCAAACACGCGGTATCCGCGCGCTTCAAGGTCGCCCTTGACGAAGTCGGCAAGTTCGCGGCCGTCTGGAACGTCGATCTTGTTCAGCGCAACCAACTGTGGGCGCTGAGTAAGCGGAACCTGACCCTCAGGAACTTCGTATTCGTTTAGTTCGTGAAGGATTTTGTCCAGGTCGGTGATTGGGTCACGGTTCGGCTCAAGAGTTGCGCAGTCAAGCACGTGAAGAAGTGCAGCGCAACGCTCAACGTGGCGAAGGAACTCAAGCCCTAGACCCTTGCCCTTGCTGGCGCCTTCGATGAGGCCAGGCACGTCTGCGATTACATAACGAGTGTCGCCACCCTGAACCACACCGAGGTTTGGGTGCAAAGTTGTGAATGGGTAGTCGGCAATCTTCGGACGAGCGGCCGACATAGCGGCGATCAAACTAGATTTTCCGGCGCTTGGGTAACCAACCAGAGCAACGTCTGCGACGGTCTTTAGTTCAAGAATGATTTCGCCAGACCAGCCAGGAACACCAAGTAGCGCGAAACCAGGAGCCTTACGCTTCAGGCTCGAGATGGCTGCGTTTCCGAGACCACCCTGACCACCTTCGGCAACCAGCAGAGTCATTCCCGCTTCGTCTAGGTCGGCAATTAGCTTTCCCTTGGCGTCTTTGACCACTGTTCCAACAGGCACAGGCAGGATTACGTCTTTACCGTGAGCACCATTTCGGAAGTCGCCAGCGCCATCGGCGCCGTCGCCACCAGACTGATTTGGGCGGAAGTGGTATTCCAACAAAGTTGTTACGTCGGGGTCGGAAACCAAGCTGATTGAACCGCCGTTACCGCCATCAGCGCCGTCTGGGCCAGCCAATGGCTTGAACTTCTCACGCTTGATCGATACACAGCCGTCGCCACCGTTACCGGCGCGCAGGTGAAGGGTCACCTGATCAACGAATTGAATCATTCCCTAAACCTCTCTAAAAAGATAAGAAGGCGAGCCAATTGGCTCGCCTTCCAAAAGTCTTGTCTTTCGACTAAGCCGCAACGATGTTTACGACTCGGCGACCACCCTTGACACCAAACTCAACGGCGCCAGCAGAAAGAGCGAACAGAGTGTCGTCCTTGCCACGGCCTACGTTTACGCCTGGGTGGAAGTGGGTGCCACGCTGACGGACGATGATCTCGCCTGCGTTTACAACCTGGCCAGCGTAACGCTTGACGCCTAGGCGCTGTGCGTTTGAGTCGCGGCCGTTACGGGTAGAGCTAACACCTTTTTTGGAAGCCATTTTTGCTCAGTCCTTACTTGATCTCGGTGACCTGGACGCGGGTGAGGTCCTGGCGGTGACCCTGGCGGGTCTTGTAGCCGGTCTTGTTCTTGTACTTCTGGATGATGATCTTTGGACCACGTAGGTCGCCTAGAACCTTTGCGGAAACCTTTACCTTGGCTAGAGCCGCAGCATCGGTGGTTACCTTCTCGCCGTCAACTAGTAGAAGAGCTGGAAGGGTGATGGTCTCACCTTCAGCCGACTTCAGACGGTCAAGGGTCACGATGGTGCCAACTGACACCTTCTCCTGGCGAGCGCCAGATCGAACAACTGCGTAAACCACGGTTTTACCTTTTTCTAAAAAGACTTGATGACCACCCGCGAATACACAGCGGGCAACTACTCAACTTTACAGGCAAACTTGCCCGCTAGTCAAACAGGTTTAGTCGTTCTTTTCGGTTTCTGTTTGTGCTTGAGGGGTAACGATGCCACCCGAGGTTACTCGTTTGGACTTCTTTTTGCTCGCACCAGGCACGGTTGGCTCTGGTAGAGCGTCTAATACCTTGTCGAGAGTCTTTTCTTCTGCAGGTGCATTTGCAATCGTGCTGGCAGCAATCTGAGCAACCAAGCTGTTGATTTGAACTGCCGATTCAGCGGTAACAACCTTGGCAACTTCCTGCTTTGGAGGCTGGTTGCGGTTCTTCTTACCCTTGCCACCACCGTTGTTGTTGCCAGACTCCTTTGGAGTGCTGTCGTTTGAACGGTTGTTGCTTGGACGCATGTGCGGTTCGTGGTGAACGATCACACCGCGTCCGGCGCAAATGTCGCAAGCTTCCGAGAAGGTTTCAAGCAGTCCAATGCCCAACTTCTTTCGGGTCATCTGAACGAGACCGAGCGAAGTTACTTCGGCAACCTGGTGCTTGGTGCGGTCGCGGCTTAGGCACTCCATGAGGCGTCGCTGAACTAGGTCACGGTTGTTTTCCAAGACCATGTCGATGAAGTCGATGACGATAATGCCACCAATATCGCGAAGTCTTAGCTGGCGAACAACTTCTTCAGCCGCTTCCAGGTTGTTCTTGGTCACGGTTTCTTCAAGGTTTCCGCCTGAACCAACAAACTTTCCGGTGTTTACGTCGACCACGGTCATGGCCTCGGTACGGTCGATTACAAGCGAACCACCCGATGGAAGGTAAACCTTGCGCTCTAGCGCCTTGTAAATCTGCTCCCCTACGCGGTACTCGTCGAAAATGTCGCGGTCGCCGGTGTAGTTTTCTACGCGCTCCTGAAGATCAGGCGCAACGGCGGCTAGGTAACCTTCGATTGCTTCGCGTGCGTCGTCGCCGGAGATAACCAGCTTCTGGAAGTCTTCGTTGAAGACATCGCGAATGATCTTGATTAGTAGGTCTGGCTCGTGGTGAAGAAGTAGCGGAGCCTGAGACTTGGCTACCTTCTTCTGAATCTCTTCCCACTGCTTCTGCAAGCGCTGAACATCTAGAGTTAGCTGCTCTTCGGTTGCGCCTTCGGCTGCGGTACGAACGATTACACCGGCATCTTCAGGAAGAACTTCCTTCAAGATGCGCTTTAGGCGGGTGCGCTCGGTTTCCGGTAGCTTGCGAGAAATTCCGTTCATGCTGCCGTTTGGCACATAAACCAGGTAGCGACCAGGTAGCGAAACGGCCGAGGTTAGTCGAGCACCCTTCTGACCAACTGGATCCTTGGTTACCTGAACTAGGACGGTGTCGCCCGATTTCAGTGCAAGTTCAATTCGGCGTGGCTGGTTTCCGGTTTCGGCCAACTCCCAGTCAACTTCACCTGAGTAAAGTACCGCGTTGCGTCCGCGACCGATGTCTACGAAGGCCGCTTCCATTGAAGGAAGAACGTTCTGGACTTTACCTAGGTAAACGTTTCCAATGAGTGAGGCTTCAGAAGACTTGGCCACGTAGTGCTCAACCAGAATGTTGTCTTCGAGCACACCAATCTGAATCTTGCCGTCTTTCGAACGAACCACCATGGTGCGGTCGACAGCTTCACGACGAGCGAGGAACTCACTCTCGGTAACTGTGTTGCGGCGGCGACCGGCATCGCGTCCATCACGGCGACGCTGCTTCTTGGCTTCAAGTCTTGTTGACCCACGAACCTTCTGAGGCTCATTGCTTGGCTCTTTAGGTTCACGAGGGGTGCGAACCTTGACCACGGCGTTTGGTGCAACTTCACCAGGAACATCCTCACCAGAACGGCGACGAGTGCGGGTGCGGCGGTGGCTGTCATCGGCTGGCTTGTCGTCAACCGGCTTGTTGCGCTTCGGGTCGATGACCGGAGTTGGAAGATCAGGCGCCATGAACAACAGTGAGGTTGCCGATGGTGGGGTAACTTCAACCTTTGCCGCTTTAGGTGCCTTAGGTGCCTTCGCCGCTGGCTTTTCAGCTGGGGCTTCTACCTTTGGTTTACGTGAACGGGTTGGCTTCTTTTCCGCAGGTGTTTCTACCGCTGGAACTTCTACAGGTGCTTCGGCTTTTTTTCTAGCCATGGTGTTTCTCCGTGCCGCAAAAGTCTGGGCCACACTCACCAGAGCAATTGCTCAAAAATCAACGATCAACCGTTTGGTTGACCAAACTTCTCTACTCGGGTTCTGCCTAGGCTGCCTACGTGGGCCTTACGCTGTTATCGGTTTCCCCGAAAAATCTTTAGCTTCATCGCGTGTGGTGCGATTCGTAGCTACCTCAAGTATGCCACGGTGGGATACTTATTTGGTGAGCAACATTCAAACCTCTGAAGAAGTCGTGGCTAGCCCTTCTAAATCTTTTGCCATCGGTTCAATCATTTACGGCTTCATCGGTCTCTTTGCAGCCTTCTCCCTTTCGGTCGAAAAGATCCACCTGCTTATCAACAAAGACGCCGTGCTCAGCTGCGACATGAACCCGTTCATTTCCTGTGGCAAGGTAATGGCCAAGGCTCAGGCAAGTCTTTTCGGTTTCCCAAACTCGTTTATCGGCCTAATGGCTTTCACCGCTCCGATTTTCATTGGCTTCGCGGTCTTGGCCGGAGCAAAGTTCCAGCAGTGGTTCTGGAGAATGTACCTGGTTGGCATTTCGATGGGCATGGTTTTCGTGCTTTGGCTTTTCACCCAGAGCACCTTCGTGATTCACGTGCTTTGCCCTTACTGCATGGTGGCCTGGATTGCGATGATCCCACTGTTCTGGAAAACCTTTATCTGGGCAGGCGCTGAGGGAATCATCGATGTGCCGGTAAAGACCGTCGGATGGTTTGTTCGTTCGGAAGGCTACGCCTGGGCGTACATTCTTGGCACCGAATTCTTGGCGCTAATTGCCATCATCGTCTCCTTCTGGAGCAGCTGGCACATTCTTTTTGCTAGCTAAGCCTTAGAACCAGAGGGCTAGCTCGCGAGCTGCCGACTCTTCCGAGTCACTTCCGTGAACCAGGTTCTGCTGCACCTTTAGACCCCAGTCGCGCCCCAGGTCACCACGAATGGTTCCAGGTGCGGCGGTAGTTGGGTCGGTGGTTCCAGCCAGTGAACGGAATCCCTCGATAACTCGGTTACCTTCAAGGCGGATAGCAACGACAGGACCGGAGAGCATGAACTCAACCAGTGGCTCATAGAACGGCTTACCCTCATGCTCGGCGTAGTGCTGAGCTAGAAGTTCGCGGGTTGGGTGGACCAAACGAAGGTCGGCAACAACATAGCCCTTGGCCTCCAGGCGAGCGATGATCTCACCGATTAGGTTGCGCTTTACGCCATCTGGCTTTACTAAAACTAGGGTTGCTTGGCTCATTTGTTCTCCTCGATACCATTTTGCTCGTCGGTTTGATTTTGTAAAACTCGGTTGGC
>JBEDKG010000132.1:0-3844 GCA_041172205.1 Actinomycetota bacterium
AGGCCTCTACTGCCGCGCGGATGACCGTGGAGACCCTGTGGTTCAGTTGGCCCCGCCACTAACCTCAGACCAAGCCGACTTCGACATGATGGAAAGCCTCGTGAGAGAAACTCTCACCAAGGCTTGGGACATCGTCAAGTAGTTATCCCCAACTAACTTTCGGTTCAGCGTTCTGGGTTTCAGAAGGGTATTGTCATCGCTATGAATATTCCTGATCATGATGCGAAGCTAACCTTCGACTCTCCAGTTGGAGCGATCACTCTCCTTGCCTATGACAACAAGGTCGTCTACCTCACCATGGGAAACTACATCACCCCCGACTTCGGCAAGGCTTCGGTCCTTCAAGACGCAAAAAAGCAGCTGACTAGCTATTTCAAGGGCAAGAGCAAAGACCTCGACTTTGCAACCGAGCTAAAAGGCACAGTTTTTCAGAGGGCAGTTTGGGCGGAAATCTCCAAAATTGGATTCGGCGAGGTAACCACTTACGCAGAAATCGCTAAGAACATCGGCAACCCAAAAGCGGTTCGAGCCGTTGGCGGAGCTGTTGGTTCAAACCCGGTTCCCCTGATTGTCGGCTGCCACCGAGTTCTAGGCGCAAGCGGCAAGATTACCGGCTACTCGGGTGGCGATGGTCTTCCAACTAAGCGCTGGCTGCTAGCTCTCGAAGGCATTGAGACCAAGGACTAATGCAACGCTGCGCCTGGGTAACTGCCGACCCCATCTACATCGAATACCACGACACCGAGTGGGGTAACCCAATCACCGGCGAGGATGCCCTATTCGAGCGAATTAGCCTCGAAGGCTTTCAGGCGGGTCTGAGTTGGCTAACCATCTTGAAGCGCCGTGAGGGCTTTCGTGAGGCCTTCCTGGACTTCAAAATTGCCGATGTGGCCAAGATGACCGAACAAGATGTTGAACGATTGCTTACCAATGAGGGAATCATCCGCCACCGAGGGAAGATCCAGGCGGTAATCAACAACGCTCGCATCATTCAAGAGCAGAAACTATCGCTCGAAGAATTAATCCAGAAGCACAGCCCAACCGAAGAGCGCCGAAACCTATCGGTCTCCCCCGAATCCACCGCTCTTTCCAAAGAACTTCGCAAGCTCGGCTTCAACTTTGTTGGTCCAACCACCATGCACGCAATGATGCAGGCAATCGGCGTGATCAAAGATCACGAAGATTTCTGCGAGTTTAGAAATAACTAACAACTTCGCGACATAAACTTCGTGAGATAACTATGGACAGCAGAGAATTCACAGAGCACTATCGCGCTTACCTACCCGCGATTGCTAAGTTCTTTGCCTACCGAGCTTCATCCAGCGACGTTGAGGAATTGGCAGCAGAGGTCTTCTCAATTGCTTGGCAGAAGCGAGACAAAGCGCCGCAAGACCACGAACTGCCATGGCTCTATCGAATTGCCAACAACGTTTTGCTCAATCACCGCCGGAAAGTGAAGCGCAACTTCACCTTGCCAATCTTGGACACCGATTTGATCGCACCTTCTGCTGATGACCTGGTTCTAGAGAGCGTTACAGTTCGACAGGCTTGGGAAAAACTCAAGGTTGCGGATCGCAGCATCCTGGCGCTAACTGCGCTTGAAGGCCTAAGTCTCGAAGATGTGGCCCTGACGCTCAAGATTTCAAAAAACGCAGCCACGATTCGCAGTCACCGGGCAAAAAAGAATTTCTCAGAAATCCTGAAAGAGTTTGAGGGCTAACGACATAAACAGGTTATGGAAGACAAAAACCTGAAGAAACTGCAAAAAGCTGTTGGTACTGAAGTGCCGCAGCTAACGGATGAAACTATCGTGGCTGGCATTGCCAAGCCACGAAAGAGTGCTCGCAAGAACCTATGGCTCGGTCTGAGCGGTGTTGCCGTTGCGGCCACAGCAATCTTTGCTGTCATGCCAACACAGGCGCCTCTGTTTGACCTTGGTGCTGGCCAGGGAGTGAGAAACTCTGCCGAAGCTAGCTCAGACTCCAAGATGTCGATTTGGGTCGACTACGAATACGTTGCTGGCGAGAACCTATCTTCGGCCCCAGGCAACGGCAATGTATACAAGTTGAACCTGCAGGGCGACCCTGAAGCAATCATCGCGAAGCTTGCTGTACAGTTCAATGTCAAAGGGTGACCTGGACAAACAAACCTGGGATGAGGGTAAGTCTTACAGCTACTTCTATGGCGTGAAAGACAACTACGAGAAGCCGAGCCTTCAGCTTTCTTGGACTGGCACGGGTAACTGGTACTACAGCAATTACACCAACTACAACGAGAAACTAAACCTGCCTTCCAAGGCTGAAGCACTGAAAACCGCTCAAGAGATTTTTGAGGCCACCGGCCTCACGGTGGGCACCAATGAAATCACCCTGACTTCTGGCGAGTGGGGAATGTATGCCACGGCTTCGCTCAAGGTAGATGGGCAGCCAACGGCAATTGAATGGGCCGTGAGTTGGGCCCCAAACGGAGTCTTAGTTAGCGCCAGCGGTCACAACGTGACCGTTGAAAACAAGGGTAGCTTCGGCACTATTTCGGAGAAGGATTCGGTCAAGCGACTTGGCGACTGGCGTTATAGCGGTTCAGCAAACAGCAGCTTCTTTGGACCGGTTGGCGGCGGAGTAATGATGGCTCGCGATGGAGTCGCAGCCTCAACCGGCGTTACCGAACCAGTAGCCGAAGGTGAAGGTAGCGATCCAAGTTCTGAGCCAACTGCTGAACCAACCGATGAGGCAACCGTTGAACCAACACCCGAGCCAACCGTAGAGCCGACTCCAGAAAAAGTTGTCATGAAGTTGATCTCTGCCAAATCAGCACTGCTCATGATTTGGGACTCAAACGGTGGAGCCTGGTTAGTTCCTGGCTACATGCTCAAAAACACCGACGGCTGGTACTCGCCAGTTATGTCGATTGTGGACGGAGTCATCAAACTTCCAAAGCTAGACCAGGGCGTTATGCCAATGGTGAAGGAAGGCTAACGCTGATCCGTAAATAGCATCAGACGAGAGCCGTCAATCTTGAATTCAAGATTGGCGGCTTTCGCCATTTCCTCGAGAGAATTAGCGCCTTGTAAGAAAGCCCGAACGAATTGCCCCTTGGCTTTCTTGTTGAAGTGGTTCATGGCTTTGCCGGATTCGATGTCGTAGACCTCAACGGTTAGACAGTCGAAGTGGTCTGGAACTGGGGCTAGTTCGGCGTATTGCTTGGATCTGAGGTCGATGATTTGCTGACCCTCGAGGCGTTTCCAAATAACGTTGTGAGCCTCTGACCAGTGTTTCTTGAGGTCAACGCCAGGAATTTTGGTTGTGGCCGAGAAGCGGTAGTTCGGGATTAAGTTGCTGGCTGGAATGAGGCCGAATAGTGCCGATTGAATGAAGAGCGATTCCTTAGCCCGTTCGCGCTCCTCCTTCGAAAGGGTGTTGTGTTCGGTTGGGGTTCCCTTTAGTCCCCTTCCCTGCAGGGCGTCGAATAGGGTTCCAACATAGCGATCAATGGCTGGCAAGGTCGGTGCTGATTGCAGGTTTAGGTTCAGTTCGATTTGAGCTTTGGTGAACTTTTCTTTGCCGGACTTTGTCTTTGAGAACTTCACGAGTTTTGCATACAGGGCATCTCGAGCTGGCTGCATTCCGCCAAAGGTAAGTGCAACCATGTCGATTGAAAGCGGGTTGCCACCAACGGCTTTGGATTCGGATGGGGGCGACAGGAACAACATGCTTCCAGCCTAAACTTGAGCCATGGTCAAACTCACCAAGATTTACACAAAAACCGGCGATGAAGGCTTCACTGGGCTCGGCGATAACTCGCGCGTGCCAAAAACTGACCCACGCATTGAGGCTTATGCCGATGT
>JBEDKG010000133.1:0-15324 GCA_041172205.1 Actinomycetota bacterium
AACCCCTACCCTCTAATGAGGACTAGCACCTCAAGCTAGCGCGTCTGCCATTCCGCCACCCGGACCTAATTCCCCAACTTTACCACGCCAATCACTTGCGCGAGGGTGCTTCTAAAAAGTAACGTATCGGGCTAGGTTTGGGTTATGGCTAAAGACTCGCGAATCGCTCTGCAACATTTCATTGCTGCATTGGAGAATCACCATTCCGCTCTAGCTCAACGCAGGGGAGACGAAGATACAACCGTTTCTAGGGCTTATGAATTACTCGAAGCCGCATTCCTTGACTACGAGGAAGCGCTACAAGACTCCTACGAAGAACTATTGCCGTTCGAACTAGCTGAGGACGAGTAGTGGACATTACCATCGCCATTTTGCTTGGCGTGGTTCAAGGGCTCACTGAATTTCTTCCAATCTCATCATCAGCGCACGTTCAACTTACTCAAAGCCTTATTCATCTCAACTACGACAAAGCATCTCTAACGGCGTTTATTGCAACAATTCAACTGGGCACCGAGGCCGCGGTGTTGCTGTTCTTCTGGAAAGACATAGTGAGAATAGTCGGTGCTTGGCTCAAGTCGGGCTTCTCAAAAAAGCCTTCTCAAGATGCACTAATGGGCTGGTTGGTAATTATCGGTTCAATACCGGTGGTGGTCGCAGGGCTTTTGTTCAAGAAATACATCGAAACGGATCTCAGGAATCTCTGGGTAATCGCAACGACTCTCATAATCTTTGGAATCATTCTCGGAGTAGCGGATTCAATCGGAAAACGAACCAAACCTATTGAGGAACTGACTCCAAGCCACGGACTGCTTTTCGGCCTCGGCCAGATGCTTGCCGTCATTCCAGGTGTTTCCAGAAGTGGTGGAACCATCACTGTAGGTTTATTGCTCGGATACACCCGAGAGGCTGCCGCTCGCTACAGTTTTCTTCTTGCTATACCAGCAGTCTTGGCAAGTGGACTTTACGAATTCGCTGGAACATTTGGCGACCTTCAAGCTTCAGACCTTATTGCGACGGTAGTTGCCACAGTGATTTCATTTGTTGTTGGTTTGCTTGTAATCAAGTTCTTCTTGAACTATCTGGGCAAGCGATCGTTTGCACCTTTTGTATTTTGGAGAATCCTGGTAGGCGTCGCAATTTTCATACTGCTAGGCGCTGGACTAATTCAGGCTTAGCGTTCGTCGTCTGAGTCCCGAAGAAATTTCTCAACTTCCGCAGCAATTGTTTCGCCGGTTGCGCCATCAATTTCATCCCGGCTCTTTTCCAAAGCTGCAACGTACTCGGCCAAGTCTTCGTCTCCTTCGGCAAGCTCGTCGACGGCGCGCTCCCAAGCGAAAACTTCATTAGCCAAATCGCCATGGTCGAACTCGATGTTCAACTGTTTTTCAAGGCTAGTTACTAGAGCCAATGTAGCTTTCGGTACAGGACCGTTGTGAACGTAGTGGGGTACCGCTGCCCATAAGAACAGAGTTGGAATATCTCTGGCCTCAAATTCGGCGGCCAGGACGCTCAAAATACCCACCGGCCCTTCGTACATAGAAAGTTCTGTAGCGGTCTCTAAAGCCACGGCTTCATTGGTAGTGGTAGCAGTTATCGAAATAGGTCTTGTGTGGGGTGCATCGGCAAGCATTGCGCCGAGGAAGATCACTGAGTCAATCTCCTCAGAGTCCACGGCGTCGGCGATTTCCTTTGAAAACTCAATCCAATTTCTTGAGGGCTCGACACCCAACAAAACTCGTAAGTCGAAAAGATCCGGCAATTCAGGTCTAAAGATGGTCGCCGTTGGCCATTTGAATTCACGCTTTCCAAGTTCATTTAGGAATACTTGTGGGCGGGCAAATTGATAATCGTAGTAACTCTGCGAGTCAGTGGAGTAAGCGGAATGCCCTGCAATTGCTTTCACTAAAAGCCTTGCTGTTCCGCTGGCTGCCTCGCCGGCATCGTTCCAACCCTCGAATGCAACAATAAGCGTGCGCCCAGAAAATAGGCTCGATTCACTCATTTGTTCTCCAAAGGTCATAGAACCTTAAATCCTAAAGCAGTGGCAAAGGTAAACTTCACTCATGCTGTTTAATCGACTACCCAAAGCAGTCCTTTGGGACATGGATGGAACGCTAATCGACTCGGAGCCTCACTGGATTAGATCAGAACGTGAGCTTGCAGCAAAACATGACGCCGAGTGGACCGAAGAAGACGGAAAGTCTTTAGTGGGTCTCAGCCTGGATGCATCATCCAAGATCTTCATAGACAAACTTGGGCTAAGCATTTCGTCGGACGAAGTGACCCAAGCACTCACTACCTCGGTTTCGGAAGGTCTAAAGCAAGAGATTATCTGGCGTCCAGGTGCCAAAGAACTCCTCAAAGAACTAAAACGTAAAGGTGTCAAAACGGCTCTCGTTACCATGTCGCTTCGATCAATGGCGCTACAGGTCGTTGAGGCCATTGATTTTGAGGCCTTTGACGTGGTTGTTGCTGGAGACGACGTTGTTTACGGTAAGCCACACGCCGAGCCTTATCTGAAAGCAGCGGGCCTATTGGGCTTAGATCCAAAGGATTGCGTTGCGTTTGAAGACTCTATCTCTGGAATCTTGAGCGCTGAAGCTGCCGGCACCAAGGCGGTCGGTATACCGAATGTAATGATGATTCCCGCCAGGGAAGATCGAATCCTCTGGGACACCCTCGAGGGAAAAACTCTAAAGGACCTTAGGAATCTCTTCAAATGAACGAAAACTACCGTGAGCAACCAACTGGACCATTTCGTGCGGGAGATAAGGTTCAGCTAACTGGGCCTAAAGACCGTATTTACACCATCACTCTGACAGAGGGTGGGTTGTTTGGTACCCATCGAGGTGACATCAAGCACGACGACGTAATTGGCCTTCCAGAAGGCTCCGTAATCGTAAATGGGTTCGGTGTGGAGTATCTGGCACTGCGCCCACTACTAACAGACTTTGTTATGTCAATGCCAAGAGGTGCTGCGATTATTTACCCGAAAGATTCGGCACAAATTCTTGTTGAGGGAGATATTTTCCCTGGAGCCAAAGTGATTGAAGCCGGTGTTGGCTCAGGCGCTCTTTCGCTGTACTTACTTCGCGCAATCGGACCATCAGGGCAATTGGACAGCTTCGAGCGGCGACAGGAATTCGCCGATATCGCTAGGGCGAACGTAATTTCCCACACCGGACGCGATCCGGAAAACTGGAATATTCACATTGGAGATCTGCAGGAAGAACTGCCTAAGAAGATTTCCGCTGGGGAAGCGGATCGTTGCGTTCTCGACATGTTGGCTCCATGGGAGTGCATTGAGCAAGTAGCCGAGGCTCTGGTTCCTGGTGGTCTAGTGCTTGGTTATGTCGCTACCGTTACCCAGCTTTCCAGGTTTACCGAGGCTCTTAGAGAATCGGGCCACTTTGCCGAACCGCAGGCTTGGGAGAGCATGGTTCGCGGTTGGCACCTAGAGGGATTGGCAGTTAGGCCGGAACATCGAATGATTGGTCACACAGGCTTCCTTGTTACTGCCAGAAGAATTGCACCAAACACCGTCTTGCCAAGCTTCAAGGCGAGAGCCGCAAAAAACAACGCCTCTGCCGAAGACATGGCGATCTGGAACCCAGAATCACTTGAGACGCGCAAAGTTAGCGAAAAGAAGCTCAGGAAAACCGTTCGTGCCGCGCAATCATCTGCTCAAGCAAAACTGGAACAACCCGAATAAACAAGGTTTTTCAACTAAAATTGCCTAGACCAATAAAGAAAGTTTCACATTGAAAAAAACACTTGCCGCAGCATTGGCTCTGGCCACCGCACTAACCCTTACCGGATGCTCAACCGCATCTCCAAGCCAGCAGATGTTCGACACTCTCAAGTCGAGCTGTGGAACTTTCAAAACCGGCAAAGACGTTTCTAAGGTTAAGGTTTCGACCGACCTGAAGAAAGCTCCAACTGTCGATTTCATGACTCCTATCGACTCAGCCAAGCCAACCCTTCAGACTTCTGTAGTCGTTGAGGGCTCTGGTCCGAAGATCACCGGCGGACAGTTTGTGACCTGGGAATACGCCGTATTCAGCGGAATCGACAAGTCGCAGATCACTGCTACCAAGTTCGATGGAACTGATTCTCCACAGCAGATGATTCCAGCTACCGGTGACCTGTGTAAGGCACTGGCAGGAGTCCGTGAGGGTTCCCGCATCGCTCTTCTTGTCCCAAGCGAGGTTGCTGGTACTTCAGCAACCGGAGAAGTGTCATCGCAGGTTTGGGTATTTGACATCAAGCGAGTCTTCCTTCCTCACGCCGTTGGTGATGTGAAGTCCCCAGAAAACGGTATGCCGATTGTCAACCGTGCCACCGATGGCCGCCCAGCAGTGACCATTCCTAAGGGTGAGGCTGCTACCAAGTTCAAGCGTTCGGTCATTCTCGAAGGTAAAGGCGACGTAGTCAAGAACGGTCAGCAGATCCTTGTTCACTACTCTGGCTACCTATGGAACGGCACGGTCTTCGACTCGAGTTGGGAAGCAGGACAGCCTCAGACTTTCACCGTTGACAACCAGCACCTAATTCCTGGCTTCGTGAAGGCCCTAACCGGTGTCAAGGTTGGGTCACAGGTTGTTGCTGTGATTCCGCCTGAACTTGCTTATGGCGAGGCCGGCAACGGTTCGATTCCTGGTAACTCGACTCTTGTCTTCGTAGTAGACGTCCTAGGTATCGTCAAGTAATTCCATGACTGCTCAGACTGGTTGGAAGCAAGAGCCCGACGATCAGTCTGAGCGCCTGTACAGCCTCACCCTCGCACTAGTTCAAACCGAGGTCGGTCTAACTAAAGACGAGATTTTCATGTCGATTCGCGGCTATCGTCTGGATTTGGAGCGAGCTGGAGGTTTCCATGGAGATCTCGTTGCTCTGAATAAGAAATTTGACCGGGACAAGGAAAAGCTTCGTGAGCTTGGTGTTCAGATTGTTCCCGCTGCAAATTCATCAGAAGGTGATTCTGACTACCGCTATCGAATCTCAAGAGAGATTTTCGAGTGGCCCGAAGGAACAACGATTTCCTCAAAGCAACTTCAGTTACTCGAACTAGCCGCAAGCCTTTGGGACCGCGCTGCGCTCTCTCCAGAAGCCACGAATGCCATCACCAGACTTCGTGCGATTGCAGACATCGGGGACGCATCAATTTCGCAAGGAATCGCACCGCGTATCAGCACTGTAGAACCCTCTTTTAGCCCCCTGAAGAAGGCGATCGAAGAGCGCGTGCAGGTTTCTTTCTCGTATCGGAGAGCGGACGGACAAGAGGCGATCCGCACCGTCGAGCCATGGCAGCTTGCCCACATAAATGGCCTTTGGATGCTCTTAGGGTTGGATGTCGAGCGAGGTGCACCGAGGAACTTCCTGCTGAAGCGAATTCACTCCAAGGTGGGCAGGAGTAAGCAGGTAATTACAGAGCCAACTCCAGAACAAATTGCCAACGCGAAATCTGAACTTGCCGAAGTCTTCAAGGCCAATGTTGCCAAAATTCAGGTGCGACCTGGAACCACTGCAGCAATGCACTTCGAAACGCACAACCTTCCTAAAGGTGAAGTTGAGCTCAATTACTACGACCTAGCCCTGCTAGCCGAAGAGCTGCTCGAATTTGGACAATCGGTGAGAGTCATCTCTCCACCAGAACTAAAGGAATTGATTCGAAAGACGCTTGAGCAGGTGATTTCAAACCATGCCTAAATTGAAGTTTTCACTGCCAGGCGACGAACGCTACAACACCCTAATGTCGATTGTTGCTCTTCTTCAGCGAGAAGATGAAATGCACATCGACGATTTGGCTGAGCATTTCGAAGTGTCTCGCGAGTCAATGCGCAGTATGTTGGCTACCTTGAATACGACCTCATTCATGCCGCGTAATGCTGAGGAACAGCTACCGTTCTACATCGATTTGGATCGAATCGACGATGAAGACGGCATGGTTTGCTTGGAACTAGACAATGGACCTCAGGGTGTTCCAACAATCACGGCAAGTCAATCGGTCGCACTACTTTCAGGTCTTCGCTATCTAAAGTCGATGCCTGACTTTGAAGAGTCTGATGACGTTGATGAGTTGATTACTCTTTTGAGAGGCTACCAACCGGTAGTAGCTGGAATCGAGATTGAACCAACCAAGTTCGACTCGGATTTGAGCATCTTGAAAAAGGCGATTCTCACCGACAAACGAATCGAATGTCTTTACGTCAACAGCAAGGGGGAGGAGTCAAGGCGGTCCATCGATCCGCTGCTCTTAATCTCGTCTGAAGACCACTGGTATTTGCGTGGGTACTGCTTGAAAAACAAGGAAGTTCGAACCTTCCGCTTAGACCACATGGTAGACGCAGAGATTGTCGATATTCCACGAAGTGAAGACGCGCTCTCTGCGGCCAAGAAACTTGACGAAACTGCACCGATTTACAGCCCTAGCTCAAGTGACGTCGAGGTTGAACTTGAGCTACAACCGGAGGCTTACCAATTGGCCGGTTTGGTTGGAGCGGTTAGGGAGCCTTCAAAAGTCGGTGAAGAGACTATTCGCGTGACCATCAAATTGGGCTACTTACCTGACCTAGGTCCGCTGGTTTGCCGATACGGCACCAATGCCAGGGTAATTGCACCTGAAGCTGCCAAGGAAGTCGTTCGAAAGTTCGCACTTCAGGCGCTAAACGATGACACCAGCTGGGGTGACCTAGATTGATCACTGATTACGTTTGGCTGCTACCGGTGATTGCCGGGGTGTTTTTCCTGATGGCTTTGGCAAAATTAGGCAAGACTTCCAGCAAACTCTTTCGACAGACTCAGAGGCTTGAAAAACAGCTGGCCAAATTCAAAGCAACAGACCATTCTTCGTCGAAAGAGCCAGTGACAATAGAACCCGGCAAGCCAGAAGAAGCTGCTTCCAAACGCCGCGCCTATCTAAAGCAACGAACCAAAAACAAGACCGATCGACAGCGTAGGCTAGTAAAAAGACTTAGTAATTTGTCGTCACAAGAAAGCGAGTAACCAATGGCATTTCTAGAGAAACCAGCTGTCTGGATTGTTCTTCTGCTAGCCCTACTTATTTGGGGTGGACCAAAGCTACCTGGATTGGCAAAGAGCCTTGGCGAGTCAATGCGCATCTTCCGCAAGGAAATGAAGACCATGGGCGACGAAAAGGCCTCGGAGAAAAAAGATAAGGCTGAGGAAGACAAACCTTCCGATAAGTAATGGCTAAGAGGAATCCTGAACGCAGGATGAGCCTCGGCGGTCATCTTCGTGAACTTAGAAGCCGTCTTTACTGGTCTGCACTCTTTATCGCTATTGCCTCTGTTGGCGGTTGGTTCTTGTTTGAACCGGTCTTTCATGTCCTACAGCAGCCCTTCAAAGACTTAGCTTCGAGCAATGGCATCAGTGCAACCATAAACTTCGGGAGTATCACGTCGTCATTTGACGTGCGTATGCAGGTCTCGATTTTCTTGGGGATCATCATTGCTAGCCCATTTTGGCTTTACAACCTTTGGGCGTACATCTCACCAGCATTGGACCGACGAACCAAACGTATATCGAGAACGTTCGTTGCCATTGCCAGCCCACTTTTCTTGACCGGCTGTTACATTGCCTGGGTTCTGATTCCAACCTTCGTGAAAAGTTTGCTCGGATTCACTCCGACCGACTCGAGTGCCATAATCTCTGCAAATGATTACATCCTCTTTATCCTTAGGATTCTCATCGTCTTCGGAATAGCCCTTGTTTTACCGGCTGTCCTGGTACTTCTCAACTACTTGGGAGTAATGACGGCCAAGAGCATTCTCAAGGGCTGGCGCATCGCTGTATTCCTTTCAGCCCTGGTTTCTGCAATCGCCACGCCAGTTAGCGACCCGATGTCAATGCTTCTTCTTGCCATACCCCTTATCGCACTTTATTTTGTAGCTGCCGGAATTTCGGTACTTATGGATCGCCGCAAATCTAAAAAACCAGTTGCTCCAGATGTCGCCTGAGAAATCGCCAGCTGAGCGCTTCGCTGAAGCAAAGCTGAAAGCAAGGACATCCGAAGTTGACGAGTTTGCCAAGTTGCTCAAATTCCCTTTGGATGACTTCCAGGAAGAGTCGTGCCGAGCAATTGCTAGAGGTTCCGGTGTACTGGTAGCCGCACCGACTGGCGCAGGAAAGACTGTAATCGGTGAGTTCGCTATTCACCTGGCGTTACAGCGCGGTCAAAAGGTTTTCTATACAACACCCATCAAGGCACTCAGCAACCAGAAGTACCAAGAACTTATAACGCGCTACGGCGAAGACCGAGTTGGAATCCTCACCGGCGACAACAACACGAATTCGTCAGCAGATATCGTGGTGATGACTACCGAAGTATTGCGAAACATGATCTACGCAAACTCGTTGAATCTGATGAATCTCGGGTTTGTGATCATGGACGAGGTTCATTATCTAGCTGACCGTTTCCGCGGAGCAGTCTGGGAAGAAGTGATTCTTCACTTACCTCGTGATGTTCGCTTGGTGTCACTGAGTGCAACCGTCTCAAATGCCGAGGAGTTTGGCGCCTGGTTAGACGAGGTTCGCGGTCAGACCGAGATCATTGTTTCCGAGAAGCGACCAGTTCCACTAAACCAACACGTTCTATTCGGTGCCGAACTTATCGACCTGTTTCAAAACAACAGGGGAGACAACCGAGTCAACTCGGAATTGGTTTCGATGCATGCCGCGAAACTTCGCACTCCTGCCATCAAGAGCAATCGACCTGGACGGTATAAGGGCAGCTACCAAAACGAGCCTAAGATTCCGAAACTTAGCAAACCAGAAATCATTGAGGAACTTGAAGATCAAGACCTACTTCCAGCAATCTTCTTCATCTTCTCTCGAGCGGCCTGTGATGCCGCGGTAAAGGCCTGCCAGCACTCGAATCTTCGCCTGACCACCACCGAAGAGCGCAAGGAAATTCGGGCAATCGTTGAGGAACGTTGTCGCGAAATCGCCGACGAAGACCTTGCAACTCTCGGCTATTTTGAATGGCTATCAAACCTGGAGAGGGGAGTGGCCGCCCACCACGCTGGCATGCTTCCAGCCTTCAAGGAAATTGTGGAAGAACTTTTCTTGAAGCGACTAGTGAGAGTAGTTTTTGCGACTGAAACTTTGGCCCTCGGCATCAACATGCCAGCTCGCACCGTAGTACTCGACCGTCTAGATAAGTTCAATGGCGAAGGCCGAGTTCAAATTACCCCCGGTGAATACACCCAGCTAACAGGCCGTGCGGGTCGCCGTGGAATTGACACCCAAGGTCACTCGGTCATTCAGTGGGCTGGAAACCTGAACCCAGAGATGGTTGCCGGTCTCGCCTCAAAACGAACCTATCCACTGGTGAGTTCCTTCCGACCAACCTTCAACATGGCGGTCAACCTGATTACCGCATTCTCGCGGTCTCGCGCTCGTGAAGTGCTGGAGACCTCTTTCGCTCAATTTCAAGCAGACCGCTCGGTAGTTCATCTAGCCAGAACTATTCGCGACCGAGAAATTTCGCTTTCCGGCTATGCGAAGTCCATGGAATGCCACCTAGGCGACTTCACTTCCTACGCCAAACTACGTCGTGAGATTTCCGACTTCGAACGCAACCTAAGCTCCAATCGCCCCAGAGATCGAAAGGGTAAAGATCTTCGCCAGAACTCCGGTCGCGCGGAAAGCGAACGCAAACTAAACCAGTTGAAGCAGTCACTGAAATCCCACGCCTGCCACCGTTGTCCGGAACGTGAAGAGCATGCACGCTGGGGTGAGCGCTGGTGGAAACTGCGACGGGAGACCGACGCGGTTATCGACCAAATAGAGTCTCGAACCAACCAGGTTGCTAAAACCTTCGACCGAATTTGTGAACTCCTAGTTGAGTTTGAGTACCTATCTATCGACAAGACTGGCGAACTTGAAATCACCGATGCTGGTTCAAAGCTCGCACTAATTTACGGTGAGCGAGATCTGCTGGTAGCCGAATCTCTTCGTGGTGGCATTTGGGATCGAGTAGACGCAGCAACACTTAGCGCAATCGTTGCAGCACTGGTCTATGAACCGAGACGAGACGATGAACACACTCAACCGCGCTTTCCACGAGGCGACTTTGAATCGGTCTTCAACGAGACTCGCGAGCTATGGCGAACCCTTGAAGCTTCAACAAAGCGGAACAAGCTTCGAGCCACAGAACCAATCGATGCTGGCGTCTCGTATGCCATTCACCGTTGGGTTTCGGGAGGCAAACTCGATAACGTACTTTACGAGGCAGACCTTTTGGTCGGTGACTTTATTCGACTTTGCAAACAGATTGTTGATCTACTCGAACAGGTTTCCAGGGCTGCGGATGAACCCCTGAAATCAACGGCGAACGCCGCAATCGATCAAATGAAACGAGGGATTGTTGCTTACTCTTACTATGTCTAAGCGAGGCGTCCTAGCTGTACTGGCAGGCTTGGTGGCCTATTTTGCCTACCCGAGCCCAAATTTCTGGCCAGCCATCTTTGTTTCGGTTGCTGGACTTTACCTTTCGGTCAGAGGCCTGAAGTTTTGGAAGGCGACAGGAATCGGTTTCCTAGGCGGCTCAGCGTTGTACGTTGCGCAAATCTACTGGATTAGCCAATACCTTGGCCCAGAGCCACTGATCGCTCTAGCAGGCCTTGAGGCGCTGATTTACGCAATTTTCGCAGGCTGCATCGGATTGGTGAGCGCGCGAGAGCTCAAGCCTTGGATGCTGTCCCTAGCCGTGGCAACAATTTGGACCGGTCGCGAATGGTTTGCCACACATTTTCCATACGGTGGCTTTCCCTGGAGTCGCGTGGCAATGTCGCAGGCCGATTCACCATTGGCATTTTGGGTTTCCGTGGGTGGTTTTGGGTTGCTTACCTTCCTTATAGTTGGCTTCACGGTTTACGCAGTTGAGTCGTTCCGAAATGGATATAGAGCCACTCTGAAGCCAGTCGCGCTGACATTGGCAGCGCTCTTTGCCGTTCCCGTTGGGTTGGCCAGTATCCCAGCTGATACAGCCGGAACCATGCGCATAGTCGGTATTCAGGGGAATGCAAACGCAGGGCTTTTCGCACATGAAGCACCTGGGACAATCCGCGACAACCACCTCGATGCCACTAGATCCTTCTTGAAAACAGGGGAGAAGTTTGACCTGGTGGTCTGGCCAGAAAACGCGAGTGACAAAAACCCGGATGACAACTTGGAAACCAAACAAATATTGACGAACCTGGTGAACGATTCACTTGGTAAGCCTCTTATTTTTGGAACCATTACAACCAATGGTGACCGCATGTACAACAGTTCAAAACTTTGGCTACCGAACAGGGGAGAGGTAGACCAATACGACAAAAAGCGGCCGGTTCCATTTGGTGAGTACGTTCCAGATCGCGACTTTTTCTATCAGCTATCCCCAGACCTAGTCGGAATGATCACTCGCGGTTATGATTTCGGTACTCGTGATGGCATTTTTGATGTTTCCGGAGAAAAGCTAGGAATCTTAATTTGCTTCGAAGAAGCTATTGATGAGCTTCCACGAGACTTGGTTTCTCAAGGTGCATCTCTAATAATTGCCCAGACCAACAACGCCGATTTCGGATACAGTGACGAAAGCGTTCAGCAACTGGCAATTGCGCGATTGAGAGCCATCGAGACCGGCCGAGCGATTGTGAACATCTCCACGGTTGGACCGTCGGCGATTATCGACAGCCACGGAAATTTTTTGGACTCCTCGCCTGCCTACAAGGCTGATTACGTGATTGCAGATGTTCCAAAATCAAGCGCAATGACGGTTACCATGCTTGGCGGATGGATGTTTGACCCGACAATGGCGGTTTTGGCTGGAATGTTAATGGTTTGGCTGCTCGTCGATAACCGACGAAAAACTACTAGGCTTTAGCCGTTTTTGGCAGCTGCGCGGCGAGCGCGAATGTCTTCGAGGCGCTCCTGAAGAATTTCATCTAATTCTTCGATGCTGCGACGCTCAAGAAGCATTTCCCAGTGGGTACGGGCAACCTTTTCGTCGCTGTCTTCTAGTTCGACCTTGTTGCCGTCGGCTAGTAGGGTAGCGGTGGTTCCACAAACCTTGCACTGCCAGGTCTGAGGTAGGTCGGCTTCGGCCGCGAAGATCATTTCGGTTTCGTGGTTTTCAGCACAGCGGTAAACGTGCTTGTTGCGTTCTGCAAGTACAACGCCAGCTTCTGACTCAAGACTCTGAGTTCCCAAACGCATTCCGCGCATTGTCTGCTGTGCCATTACTTACCTCTTCCGCGGCTTTCGCCAAATAGTTCAATCATCATTTTACCCTTGTCGGTGACAATTCCCTTGGCACCTAGAGCAACCAGGCGTTTAGCCTCGTCAAAGTCGTTGATGGTCCAGTAATGCACTTCAACACCAAAACTGTTGATTTTATTCACAAAGGCTGGACTATCGAAGCGAATTGGGCCTGCACTAACCGGTATTTGAAGTGCGTCTACACCCTTCAAAGTGTTTGAAAGGCTTTGACTTGCACCTAACTTGTGCAGAAACCAAGCCTTCAAGAGTGTGAATGCATCGGTCGAAGTGGCCACACCTGGCAACTGTCCAATTGCCTTGAGACGCCATGTCTTTGAGAACGAAGACACCAAAACGCGATTCTCAGCTTGCGCCGAGCGAATCGCCTCGACCGTTGGAGTAACAGCATTGTTGGCCTTGATGTCGATGTTCCATTTCGCATTGGGGAACCTAGCTAAGGCCTCGGCGAGTGTTGGTATCTGGGACTTGCCAGGCATCTCGATGGCCCGCAACTGCTTGAAACTAAGATACGACACCTTGCTCCTAATGCCCGCAACGCGCTGCAGATCATCATCGTGAAACAGCACAGCAACGCCGTCAGAAGTGACTTGAACGTCGGTTTCTAAGTAACGAACACCTGAGTCCAAGGCAAACCTGAAAGCCTCCAAGGTGTTCTCTACAGCTCCGCCTTCGGTAGAGCCACGGTGAGCGAAAATCTTCAAACCGGCAGGGGAGAGGTATGGCTTCATCAACTATCTCCTCGCTGCGCATAGGCTTGTGGTCATGTCCAACCAATCTATAAGAACATTCCTGTTCAGGTTCACGAAGCTGAATGTTGGATTGTTTATTTACGGTCTGGGTATCGCAATGTTGGTGCACGCTGACATTGGAATTCCACCTTGGGACGTCTTCGCTCAAGGAATTTCTATCCAGACCGGCCTGACTTTCGGTTGGTCCACGGTAGTCGTTAGCGTCATAGTTTTGATCTGCTGGCTACCACTCAAACAAAAGTATGGAATCGGAACCGTACTCAACGGTTTACTCATTGGCGTGTGGTGTGATGTTTGGACTCCTTGGCTACCAACCTTTGCCGAGTATTGGCAGCACCTAGCCGAGTTCCTTTTGGCGATGCTAATTGTTGCCACGGCAACGGGTATGTACATCAGCTCGCACCTAGGAAAAGGTCCGCGAGACGGAATCATGGTTGGTACCGCGGAAGTTCTCGGTTGGCCGTTCTGGATCGTGAGAACCATGTTTGAGGCCACAGTTCTAATAATCGGATGGTCGATGGGTGGCCACGTTCGCGAAGGAACTCTGATATTCGCGGTTTGCATCGGCTATCTCATGCAAACATCCATGAAATTGTTTGGTGTACCGGCTCAGAAGCGTTCTAAGCCTTGACCCAGCCTGGCGAACACAGGAAAACAGCCAGAATTTTGCTCAGAAAGCCTTCTGGAGACGTTTTCCTACTACTTACTCACTTTGACCCTGAAGTTGGCCTTCCTGCCAGGTGGATTACACCAGGCGGTGGAATTGATGCTGGAGAAACTACTCTGCAGGCTGCTGTGCGTGAATTATTCGAAGAAACCGGGCTCAGAGTCTCAGAATCAATTTTGGCTGAGCCAATCGGCGAATTGGCTGGAACTTGGATCTGGGCTGACGGAATCAACTCACACAGTTACCACGACACGTTTTTTGAACTAACCGTTTCCGATTTTGATTTAGTCGATTCAGCTTGGACAGAAGACGAACGCAGAGACGTCCTTGATTACCGCTGGTGGACTCTGGAAGAACTCAGGAAGACAGATGAGTTGATTGGACCTCACGGTCTAGTTGAATTCATAATGAACCGATAATGAACATTATGTCAAGTAGTGTTTTACGACTGGGTAGCAGTCATCCAGGCTGAAAGCTTGGCTTCACCCCTACCATCACTCAAAGCCTCGGTTACCTGCTGTAACGCTTTGTCGAAACGTTCCGCCAACGGTTCATCAAGTTTCGACGCGTCTTTCGCCAATTCGTAAGCAACAACACCGGCTGCTGCGTTCAAACGAACAATGTCGACAATTGGACCGGAAAGATTTCCCTCAAACAGCGATTTAGCAATGTGGGCGTTTTGCTGAGGGTCGCCGCCAAGCAAGTCTTCAAGGCGAGCCGTTGGAATGCCCAATTGTGCGGGATTTAGCGTCGAATGACGCACCTCTCCCCCTGCAACCTCCCAAATATCGCTAATTCCAGTGGTCGTTAGCTCATCTAGGCCATCATTTCCGCGGAAAACAAGCGCCGATCGGCCACGATTGGCAACTTCTTGAGCCATTAGTGGCGCAACATCACGGTTTGCGACGCCAAGAGAGGTGGCAATTGGCTGAGCTGGGTTAGCTAGTGGTCCAAGGAAGTTGAACGTTGTAGGAACGCCTAATTCGCGACGAATTGGCGCCACATAGCGCATTGCTGGGTGGAAAACCGGTGCGAAGAAGAATGTGATGCCAACCTCACGAAAAACATCTGCGACACGTTCTGGCGAGAGGTCAAGGCGGATGCCAAGCACTTCGAGCATCTCGGAAGAGCCTGTTTTGCCGCTAGCGGAGCGCGATCCGTGCTTCATGACTGGAATTCCAGCGGCAGACGTCAAAATCGAGGCCATTGACGAAATGTTGACGGTTCCAACCATGTCGCCGCCAGTGCCAACGATGTCAACGGCGTCGCTACCAGTGTCGAGAATGACCGCGTTTCGCAACATTACATCGACAAGACCAGCCAATTCCTCGACAGTTTCGCCTTTTGAGCGCAGAGCTAGCATGAAGGCGCCGACCTGTGCGTCACTTGCATCGCCAGCCATGATTTGGGTCATCGCCCAGGCGGCCTCATTGCGGTCCAAAGCTTGCTTTTGAAGCAGCTTCCCCAAAATTTCGGCCCACGAGTTTGCAAGTGTCATAGAAGTAAGTTTAACCCCCAAAAACACCCCGAAATGCCCTCCTGAACCAATGCTCAAGCGTTATGATTTAGTTATGACTGCGACCACAGCTAGTTCAAAGCAAATTAATCGCCCTAGTCCAACCT